>CAJOMM010000016.1 GCA_905235765.1 uncultured Clostridia bacterium | reverse complement strand
AGAAAATCTTTTATATCGTAAAAATGCTTATGATAAACTTCTCCGGAATCCCTGTCGTAAACTAAAAGTCGAGAAGAATCTCTCGGTTCCGCAGGCGTCTGCGCAATAAGTTCTTCCGGAAGGAAATAGTCGAAATCTGAGGTCTTAATCATCGTCTTCCTGCTTTTCGTAAATTATTTTTTCCGGCGCCGCTACGCCTATGTGATCGTATCCGTCCTTTAACAGTATCCTGCCGCGCGGCGTACGAGCGATAAATCCGAGTTGAAGAAGATAGGGTTCGTACACGTCTTCTATGGTGCCGGCGTCTTCGTTTATGGTCGCCGCTATCGTATCAAGCCCTGCAGGACCGCCGTTGAATTTCTTGGCGAGAGCGGTGAGAAATCTTACGTCCGTAGAATCCAGTCCGAGTTCGTCAATATCCAACATTTTAAGCGCGGATATCGCGTCGGAAATTTCTATACCTTTATGGCGCATGACAACCGAATAGTCGCGAACCCGTCTCAAAAGCCTGTTGGCGATACGCGGCGTGCCTCGGCTTCTTTTAGCAATCTCTTGGGCGGCGAGCGGCTCTATCGCCACGCCGAGCATCCCGGCGGCATTTGCTACAATAGTCGTCAGTTCCTGCGTAGAATAAGTTTCCAACCTGCAAATCACACCGAACCTATCCCGAAGCGGAGAGGAAAGCATGCCTGCCTTCGTCGTCGCCCCGATAAGCGTAAAGTGCGGCAGCGGAAGTTGAACGTTGTTTGCGGAAGGTCCTTTGCCGATTATAAAGTCTAAAGTAAAGTCTTCCATTGCAGGATACAATATCTCTTCGACGTTGTGGTTAAGCCTATGTATCTCGTCTATAAACAAAACGTCCCTTTCGTTAAGGTTGGTAAGAATTGCGGCAAGATCTCCTGCCCTTTCTATCGCCGGACCGCTGGTGATTTTTATCTGCGTGCCGAGTTCGTTCGCTATTATATGCGCAAGCGTCGTCTTTCCGAGTCCGGCAGGCCCGTATAAAAGAACGTGATCCATAGCCTCGCCGCGCATCTTGGCGGCAGCGATACCGACCGCCAGATTGTCCTTTATTTTTTCCTGCCCTATATAGCCTTCCATAGACTTGGGCCGGAGTACGTTTTCTATTTCGTTTCCACTTTATCGATAGTGCTCGTTATCAAAACTTCTTCCATAATTCTATCTCATATTTTTTAAGCTGTAGGCTATTTTTTGCTGAACGGTCGTCGCGCCTAAGGCGGTAGCCTGTTTAAGCGCGGTGATACACTCCGCTTTGGAAAAACCAAGTCCCAGAAGCGCTGTAAGCGCGGCGTCGTCTTCTTCCGAAGGATTCGGCGCAAAATCGGTTGCTTTTGCCGAAGCGCCGACCGAACCTATTTTCTCTTTAAGTTCTAAAATTATGCGTTCCGCAGTCTTTTTGCCGAGTCCTTTAACAGCGGAAAGTCCCTTTACGTCTTCCGTCGCGATTTTTACCGCAAGTTCGTCCACTTCCATTTCCGATAGAACGGCAATGCCCATTTTAGGTCCCACTCCGGATACGGATATGAGATTCAAAAACATTTTCTTTTCGGCTTTATTTATAAATCCGTAAAGGAAAATTCCGTCCTCCCTTACCGCCGTGTAAACGTAAACTTCTCCGCCGCCTTCTTTTTTTAGTTTTGCGTAAACGGACGCCGAACAGTATATTTCATAACCGACGCCGTTGCTCTCTAAAATTACGACGCCGTCTTCCGCAGATATCAGATTGCCCTTTATATAACCTATCATAATTCTCCTTAAATGCTGAAAAGCCCTCCGAGTTTATTTGTCTGCGCGTGGCACAGCGCTACGGCGAGCGCGTCCGCCGCGTCATCGGGACGGGGAATACCATTAAGGTTCAGCGCCGTTTTCACCATAGCCTGAATCTGCCGTTTATCCGCCCTGCCGTAACCTGTAAGCGCCTGCTTTATCTGAAGAGGCGTATATTCGAAAAGTTTGCCGCATTCTTTGACCGCCGTAAGCAAAAGTACTCCCCTAGCGTGCGCGACGTTTATACCCGTCGTTACGTTCTTGGCAAAGAACAGTTCTTCCACGGCAATCTCGTCCGGGTGAAATTTTTCGATTATCTGTTTTACCCCTTTTTCTATGAGGACGAGCCTCGTCGCGAGGTTTTCTTCCTTTGGCGTAGAAACGATGCCGTAATCCACCATTTTCGGCTTTTGAGTTTTCGTCTTTTCAATTACCCCGTAGCCCAACGTCGCAAGCCCGGGATCGAACCCTACTATTATCATTATATATATTGTAAAATAAACCTTTTATTTTGTCAATCATCATTTTTCAGGAACTTGTCGCTCCGTTTTTTAACTGCGCCGTTTTCTATGACGAAATGCGCGTAATTTCTCCCCCTGAACGTGGAGTGCGATACGCCCGTCGCTGTAAAAATCGTCTGAATACCATCGGTTGCCGCAACCAATTTTTTCCTGCGGTCGCCATCGAGTTCGGAAAGTACGTCGTCTAAAATAAGTATCGGATATTCGTCGAAACGTTTTTTGAATATTTCCGTCTCCGCAAGTTTAAGAGAAAGCGCAACCGTGCGTTGCTGCCCTTGAGAGCCGAAGATTCTCGCGTCTTCGCCGTTAAGAGTAAACTTAATATCGTCGCGATGCGGGCCGCAACTCGTGTACCCGAGTTTCAGATCGCGCTCGAAAGAATTTTTCAGTTCGATCAAAAATTTCTCGGCAATCTCTTCTTTTTCGCCCGAAAAACCGCTTTCCGAACGCATTTCGAGGATTTCCTTTCCGCCGGATAAAAACGCGTGTTTTTCCCGCGCGATAGGTGAAATTTCCGAAATAAACGCGTTGCGTTGTTTTATTATCGTAGCGGCGGCAACGGATAACTGCTCGTCCCATACGGGAAGGGTATCCTTTATAACGTATATATCTCTGTCTTTTAAAAGGTTGTTCCTCTGGAGAAGGATTTTATTATATTTCTGCAAAGAATAAAAATAATTCTTCGACATCTGCGAAAGCGAAATATTCATAAACCTGCGCCTGTCTTCCGGACTGTCCTGAACGAGTTTTAATTCCGAAGGATTGAAAAAAACGCTGTTTATATTTCCCATAAGTTCGCCGATACGCGAAATTTCCTGACCGTTTATATAAATTTTCTTTTTGTCGTTTTTGCTGAAAACGATTTTTACGGAAACGTCGCCGTACCGAGATACCGCAGAACCTATAATTTCCGCGGTTTCTTCGCCGTTTTTAACCACGAGTTTATCTCTGCTGGCACGCGGAGAATAGCCCGTGCATAAAAAGAACACGGCTTCCGCAGCGTTGGTCTTGCCCTGCGCGTTTGCGCCGGTAAGCACGTTCAGTTCCGGATCGAAGGAAAACGTCTGTTCCGAATAGTTGCGGAAATTTTTGAGGGAAAGGTTTTTTATGCGCATAAAATTTTTTGATAAAAATTTGTATAATTTATATCGTAAAGCCTTGAAATTTACTTTAAAAATATTATATAATAAAATGCGATTAAATGCAAACGAAAAAATATATATGTGAAATCGGAGATGAATTTTATGGAAAGTTACGAAATTTTATGGAAAACCACTCTTCCCGAACTCGAAAAGTCGGTCAGTTCCATAATGTTTGAAACCTACGTCAAAATGCTTACGCCTGTAGACGTGCTCGGAAACAAACTTATACTTCGCACTCCTTCTAAAATTTTTGCGGAAACCGTTACTACGCGTATGTCGGATAAAATTCGCGACGCTCTTAAAAGAAGTAACGCGGAAGTCTCGGATTTTACAGTCGTGGTCGCCGATTCGAGAGAAGAATATCTTACGCAATTCGAGGCGGAAACTCGCGAAAATATAGAAAATCAGGGTGCGCCCGTTAATCCTATGTTCACCTTCGACTCCTTCGTCGTAGGCCCTTCTAACGAACTTATATTCGCCGCAGCCAAAGCGGTTGCGGAAAATCCCGGCGATTCTTATAATCCGCTTTTTATTCACGGCGGTACGGGACTCGGCAAAACGCATATCCTTATGGCTATCGCAAACTACCTAAAAATCAAAAAACCGCAACTTAACGTTATGTATGCGACTTGCGAACAATTCACCAATCAGTTGATAGAAAGTATCGGCCGCGGACACGGCGCGCCGGCTGACTTCCGCAGAAGATATCGCAACGTGGACGTTCTGCTTATAGACGACGTTCAGTTTCTTGCCAAAAAACAGGGCGTGCAGACGGAATTCTTCCACACTTTCAACGAGTTGGTGCTTCAGAATAAACAGATAGTTCTTACCTCCGACCGTCCGCCAAAGGAAATAGAAGTGCTCGAAGAACGTCTTAAAACGCGTTTCGAAGGGGGGCTTTTAGCCGACGTTCAGCCGCCGGATCTCGAAACGAGAATAGCCATACTCCGCAGAAAAAGTCAGGAAAAGAAATGTCTCGTCAGTATGGAAGTTTTAACCTACATAGCGGAAATGTCGGACGGCGATATAAGAACGCTTATCGGCAAACTAAATAAAGTAATATTCGCCAGCAAACTTCACGAAAAACCGATAACCGTTAATCTGGTTAACGAGGCGCTTAAAGAATCCGCCGGCGAAAAACAGGAAGAACTTCAGGTAGACGATATCATAAATTGCGTCTGCGATTTCTATAAAGTCAATAAAGCGGACGTTCTCGGCAAAAAGAAGAACAAGGAATTCGTAGAGCCGAGACAAATCTGTATTTATCTTATAACGGATATGATGAACCTGCCGCTGGTTACCATAGGTCAAAAAATGGGCGGCAGAGACCACGCGACCGTAATTTACACTCGGGACAAGGTGGCGGAACAGATTCAAACGGACGCCAAACTTGCAACCGAAATAAACGATATCAAGAAAAAACTTCTGAAACAATAGCTTATGGAATTTTACGAAGAAGAACTCTGCGACGCCGTAGTTGTGGGCGCCGGACACGCCGGCGTTGAAGCGGCGCTCGCGCTTGCAAGAACGGGATTCGACACGGTTATACTGACACTTAATTTAGACAGTATAGCCTTTATGGCGTGCAATCCTTCCATCGGCGGAACCGCAAAAGGTCAGATAGTAAGAGAAATCGACGCGCTTGGCGGCGAAATGGGCGTTAACGCAGATAAAAGTCTTCTACAAATCAGGATGTTAAACCGTGGCAAGGGCGCGGCTGTTCAGAGTTTACGAGGACAAGCCGACAAAAATCTCTACCACGTTAACATGAAAAAAACGTTGGAACAAACTGAACGTCTTCGCATACTTCAGGGCGAAGCCGTAGAAATTCTTACGGAAAACGGCAAAGTTACGGGTGTTAAAACGGCGTTCGGCGGAATTATCCGCGCGAGAGCGGTGGTTCTCGCCACAGGCGTATATTTAAACGGCAGCGTAATCGCAGGCGAGTGGCAACGTTCATCCGGGCCGAACGGTTTCGCGCCGGCAAACGAACTGACCGCAAGCCTTATTTCGCTCGGATTTTCGGTCAGAAGATTCAAAACCGGAACTCCGGCAAGAGTGGACGGAAGAACTATAGATTATTCGGCTTTAGAAATACAAGACGGCGAAAAAGACGTGTTCCCGTTTTCTTTTTTAAGCGACGGCTTACCGGAAAAACAAACGCCGTGTTACCTCACTTACACGACGGAAGAAACGCACAGAATTATAAGAGAAAACTTGCACCGCTCCCCTCTTTATTCGGGTAAGATTAAGGGCACGGGTCCGAGATACTGTCCGTCTATCGAAGATAAAGTCGTGCGTTTCGCGGATAAAGACAGGCATCAACTGTTCTTAGAGCCGGAAGGTAAAGACACGGACGAAGTATACGTTCAGGGACTTTCCACTTCCCTTCCTCACGACGTTCAGAAGGCTATGTACAGGACGGTAAAAGGATTAGAACATTGTAAAATTATGCGTTACGCCTACGCCATAGAATACGACTGTATAGATTCTCTCGACCTTTACCCCACTCTCGAATTCAAAAAAATAGAGGGACTTTACGCCGCCGGTCAGATTAACGGGACGAGCGGTTACGAAGAAGCAGCCGCACAGGGTTTAATCGCCGGCATCAACGCTTCCCTGAAATTAAAAGGCGAACAACCTTTCATACTTTCGCGCGATGAAGGATATATAGGTGTTCTTATTGACGATTTGGTTACCAAAGGCACGAACGAGCCTTACCGTATGATGACTTCGCGTGCCGAATACCGCATCGTATTAAGGCAGGACAACACCGACTTAAGACTTACGGAAAAGGCTTTCCGCACCGGACTTATTACTGACGAAAGAAAAGAAAGACTTGAAAAACGCAAAAAGGAATACGATTCGGCATCTCGGGAGATGAACTCCCCCGTTAAGCCGAAAGAGGCGGAAAATTTGCTGAAAAAATACGGCTTTTCAACGCCTTCTTCCGCGCTTACCTACGGCGACCTTATACGCCGCGGCATTGATATTAAGGATATACAGAGTGAATTTGACGCGTTTAAGGGCATTTCACAGGATACCATTTATACCGTTTATACAGACGAAAAATACAAAGGCTACATAGACAAAGAAAAAGAACAGATCGAAAAAGCCAAAAAATTGGAAAAAACCACCCTTCCTAAAGATTTAGACTATCTTAAAATAGAAGGGCTCAGATTAGAAGCGCGACAAAAGCTTGACAAAATCCGCCCGGAAAATCTGGGACAGGCAGGAAGAATTTCCGGCGTTTCTCCGGCGGATATAGCCGTGCTTATGGTAACGCTTAAAAAATAATTACGCGCCTTTAATAAAAGAGTTTTCGTAGCCGCGGACGTATTCGCAGATACCCTCGGCTATTTTTTCTGCCATTTTATATATAAGATTAAGCCTGGTAAGATTAAAAAGATTATAGTTTTGCGAGGATTTGCCGGCTACGACGCCTATTATACTGCAGTCGCCTATCACTCCGAGCTTTTTATCCACTCCGAGCCCCGGTTTAAGACCGCGATTGACCGTCCGTATAAGCCCTACGTCGTCCTCGTTCCCTACGGCGGCGTCCACCGCTATCGCGAACGACCCCGGATGCATAAGCGTCAAAAAACTCTTGGCGTATTCAACTTCTTTTGCGGTAATCGGGAAATTCAAAGTGCCGTATACGTAAGACGATACGTTCCTTTCTTTCAGCATTGTGCCGACTAAAGGTCCTAAACTGTCGCCGAGCACAAGATCGCTACCTACGCATATTATCAACGGCGTTAATTGTTTTTGATTAAAACGCGATAAAGCTTCCGCTACGCCGATGGGCGCGTAACCGTTAAAAGCGCTGAAAGAATAACTGTCGGAAATATTTCCGGAAAAAGAAAAATCGTTCATAAAACACCTGCTTTTTTTGAGAATTATATCCGAATTCAAATATTTTATACTTTTTATAAATATATTGATTAACCGAGGAAATTGTGGTACAATATTGAAAGGACGGAAATAAATTATGAATTATTCGGTAACGGGCGCGATTATAGATGCAATAGCCCTTATAATTATTATAATCTACGCAGTATTCGGCGCAAAACGCGGATTCGTAAAAACCTTCTTTATTGTTTTCGGATCCCTTTTAAGCCTTATCTTTGCTGCCCTTTTATGTTCTTCCGTAGCGCAATTTACCGAGAATAAATTCGGCTTTATATCTACCGTTTCAGACGGGGTAAGCGGTTCCCTCGTAAAAATATTCGGAGAGGAAATTATGAGTTTACCGCTAAGTTCCGCTACCGACGGCAACCTCGCGCAAGCAGGAGTTTCCGGTTTTATTCTGAAAACTATCCTATCGCTAAAAGACAATTCATCGGTTCCGCCCGAAACTATGATAAAAGACGTCATCTCCCCCGTTTTCGGCTATTATATCGTCGCGGTCATTTGCGCAATCGCGCTTTATATCGTTTTCCGAATTATATTCTTCCTCGTCGGAGAACTGTTCAAAAAAATGCACGCTTTTAAGGTTATCGGCGCGTTGGACGGCAGCCTCGGGTTTTTGATGGGAACTATTCAAGGCGTTATAGTCATAGAAATAATATTGAGTATTTTGGGCTATATTCCGCTCGGATTTATTCAGAATATAAACGCGGAAATATCTTCAAACACCGTATTGACGGCGTTTTTGAGCAATATCAACATATATAACCTGATACTCAAAGCTTTATCTAAAGTTAACGTGGAAAAAATTATAAGCGCCGTATCCGGCTCTTGATTTTAGGAGTTTTATGAAAGACTTAAAACAATTTTATGAAGATCTGAACACTTTACTCTCTTTTAAAAGCGTAAAAGGCGAAAAATCGCCGGACGCACCTTTCGGAAAGGAAGTTGCGGCGGCGCTGCGCTTCTTTTTAGATAAAGCCGAAAAATTCGGCTTTCAGACAATCAATTACGATAATTACGGCGGAGAAATAGTATTCGGCGAAGGTAGAGAGATAGGTATTATCGGACATTTGGACGTTGTACCGATAGGCACCGGCTGGAACTACGAGCCGTTCGCCTTAACCAAAGACGACGGATACCTTATCGGCCGCGGAATTTACGACGACAAAGGACCTATGCTTTCTATGCTTTACTGCCTTAAAGAACTTAAAGACAGTAACGTAAAATGCAACGTTAAATTCCGTTTCTTCGTCGGTTGCGACGAGGAGACGGGATGGCAAGACGTAGAATACATAAAGAGGAAAACCTCTATTCCGGAATACGGTTTTTCCCCCGATGGAAATTTCCCCGTCAGCTACGCGGAAAAAGGCGTATTCTACGTAAAGACCAAAATACCCGAATTTAAGAATTTTAAGGACTTACAAGGCGGAACGGTAATTAACGCGGTTTGCGACAGCGCACAGGTAACCGTAACAAATAAAAAGGTGCTTGACAAAGTAGACTATAACAAATACGGGCTTACGCTTGACGGCGATAAATTACAAAGCAAAGGCGTAGCCGCGCACGGCTCTGCACCCCATCTCGGTAAAAACGCGTTTTTGCCGTTACTTAACTACATGTCGAGTTGCGGAGAAGATATTAAAGATTTCATCGACTATTTATTTTTGGATAAATGGGGCGTTTCAGAATTAGAAAACGAACAAGGCAAAATCACCCTATCTCCCGACCTCGTTAAAAACGGCGAAATGATTTGCGACTGCCGAGTTCCTGCGCCGTTTACCGAAAAAGACCTTTTGTCATGCTTAAAAAAGGCGCCGTTTAAGGTAACTGCGGAAATGCACCACGAACCCGTTATGGTTTTGAAAGACGGACAATTCGTAAACACTTTATTGAACGCTTATAACGAATATTCTACCGTTAAGGGTAAACCTATAAGTATGGGCGGCAGCACTTTTGCAAGGGTATTCGAAAAAGGCTGCGCATTCGGACCTGAGTTCCCCGACGAAAATAACCATATACACGAAGCGAACGAGAGAACGAAGGAGTCTTCCTTCCTTAAAATGTACGAAATTTATAAAAAAGCCCTATTCGACCTTGCCTCTATGAAGGAACCTTTTTAATTGATTTTTAAAGAAATAATAAACTTAAGCGCGGAACGGCAGTTCCGCGCTTAAGTTTATTCGATTGAATTTTTTCCGTAAAGTCTTGCGCGAATCCTTTTTAACGCCGTTTCCGATTTGCCGAGCGGTTTATAAGCGTTTCTGTAATCGTGCGCGTTACAAAATTCGGTTAAATCTCCTTTTACGCGGTCAAAATTTTTGCGTTGAACGTCCGCAAGAGTTTTTATATATTCTTTACTTAAGGGCGCGGCGCGGTCTGAATATTTTAGCAATTCTGCATAATGTTTCATACAAAAACCTTTTGAAGAATAAAGCACCTTAAAAAATTCACGCTCGTTTTTATACATTTGCGCAATCGTTATATAGTATTTTTTCATGCTTTTTTCTATAAGGTCGCAGATAACGCAGGCGTCTACCTCTCTTAAAATTTCATCGGCAAGTTTTTTTGCCGCTTTTGCGCTTTTTACGGGAACTATATTCTTTTCCGTCTCTTCGCACCGAGTCAATATCTGCAATGCAAGGGAAAGTTTATTTTTGCCGCTGAAAAGATCGTCAAAATGTTTTTCACAAAACCCGTGCTTTTTTACCGCGATTCTGGAATCGTCTTCCATAACGGCGTCGTTCAAAAACTCGTTTACGAACTGATTTTTAATCTTTTCTTCAATCTCACAAAGAGGACATTCGCAATCTGCTTTGAATTTTTCGTAAATTAAACCTGTATCTATATGGTATTGCATAGGAAAATTATATCAAAAATTTTTTTGTTTTACAAGCTTCAAACCTTGCTTTTTTAAAACAACAATGGTACAATTAAACTGTTTCAGACAATTATTCAAAAAAGAAGTTATTTTATGTTTTGCGAAAAAGTAGATTTATATAAATATTTCGGATTGAAAAGAAAGGCTGGCGATCAGGGCTATCTTAACGTCTATCTGCCCGAAGCGCCCGACTATCCGTCGCGCGTTCGCCCCGCTATGCTCGTTATCGCAGGCGGCAGGTACGGGTTCGTGGCTCCGAGAGAAAAAGAGTGTATCGCGCTCGCTTACGTTGCGCAAGGTTTTGCCGCGTTTACTCTTGAATACTCGGTCGCGCCCGTGCGTTTCCCCGCACAACTTATCGAAGGGGCTATGGCTATAGCGTATATACGCGAAAACGCCGTAAAACTCGGCGTTAAACCCGACAAGGTCGCAGCAATCGGCTTTTCCGCAGGCGGACATCTTACCGGTATGCTTGCGACTTGTTTTGACCGTGCGGAAATTAAAAAAGCACTCGGCAATAGAGCGGCGCTCGTCCGTCCCGACGCGGTAATTTTGTCGTATCCGGTTATAACCGGTGGAGAAAAGGCGCACCGCGGCAGTTTTGACAACCTTTGCGGGGGTAATAAAGAACTCGTTGATACGTTATCGCTCGAAACTTGCGTTACCGAAAAGTCTTCGCCTGCCTTTATCTGGGCGACTGCGGACGATAACGCCGTTCCGTCGGAAAACTCTCTTTTGATGGCGATGGCTTATAAGACGGCAGGTGTGCCGTTCGAATTGCATATATTTGAAAGCGGTCGGCACGGACTTTCGCTTGCCACCGAAGAGACGGCGTGGGTAAACGAGCCCGTACAAAAATGGCTTTCTTTGTCTTATACTTGCTTAAAAACCGCGGTTTTGTTTTAAGCGATTAAAAGATTTTTCTTAAATTTAATTTAAACCGTAAAAAATCGTTGATAAATTTAATAAAATGTGTTAATATAAAGGGGCTTTGATAAAAATATCAAAGATATTTTGCTGGTGTGGCTCAGTCGGTAGAGCAGCTGATTCGTAATCAGCAGGTCGGCGGTTCAAGTCCGCCCACCAGCTCCACTAAAACAGAGACAGGATAAGTACCTGCCTCTGTTTTTTACTTACGGGGATTTGAACTTGTTTAATTAAAATTGTTGATTTTTTGATTATTATTTGATAAAATGTTTTTGCGACATTTTATCTTAATATTTCCCTAATGGGTGTAGTACGCCCACTGACAATTGTGTACTATCTTTTGGTAGTAGTACGTTTCGTACTTGACCATTGTCAGTGGGAATATGGGTAAAGTGTCGCAACTTGAACTTGCGAAACGTATTCTACACGGTGTCGTTCCGCAAGGAGCGACACTCTTTTATTTTAAATTTTAAGTAGGAGAAAGTATATGAAAAAGGTAGCGTTAAAGATTTTAGTCCTTTGCATGGTTGTTTGCTCTACACTGTTTGTATTTACTGCGTGCGGAGAAAGTCCTATAAGTTTTAAATTAAGTTTTGTCGTGGATGGCGAAGTGGTAAAAACTATTGACACCACGGGTAATGAGAAAATATCTTTACCGAACGATCCGCAAAAAGATAATTACACTTTCGACGGGTGGTTTTGGGATAAAGACGTTTGGGAAAAGCCTTTTACGGCAAATAGCCTTTCAGACGCGCCGCTATCTTCCGATATGAGCGTTTATGCAAAGTTTAAGCCGAATCACGAACACGAATACGCGTGGGAGATAACAAAACAGCCGACTTGTACGGAGAAAGGCGTAAGAACGGGAACATGTTCTTGCGGAGACACGCAGACGGAAGAGATAGACGCGTTAGGGCATACACCGTCTGCCGCGGTAGAAGAAAACAGGATAGACGCTACTTATACTGAAAACGGCAGTTACGATTCAGTCGTATATTGTTCCGCATGCGGAGAAGAGATATCGAGAGAGCAAAAAACGATAGGTAAGTTAGGACATAACTACGAAAGCAAAGTAACAAATCCCACTTGTACGGAACAAGGCTATACGACTCATACCTGTACGAGTTGCGACGATAGTAGATAACTATACGGCAGCGTTAGGGCATACACCGTCTGCCGCAGTAGAAGAGAAAAAGATAGATGCTACTTGTACTGAAAACGGCAGTTACGATATAGTTGTTTATTGTAGCGTATGCGAAGAAGAGTTATCGAGAGAAAACAAGACAATAGATAAATTAGGGCATTTGTTTACTAACTACGTTTCGGACAACAACGCGACGTATGAACGGAACGAAGACCGCAAGGTGCGATCGCGGTTGCGGAGCGACCGATACGGTGATAGACACAGGCTCAAAGCTCGTTAAAAACGGGATTGTTTTCAAGACGTTAAACGTAGACGGCACGAACGTTTACGGCAAAGTATCGAACGAAACGGAGACGTTCTCTTTTATTAACGAAGTAGAGATTAAAGGCAACGCAACTTTCGTTGTATCTATCGATATTTACGGTATAAAGCAAGTACCCACAAAAACCGTACCTGGAAATAGGTGATAACACTTTTTATATTACCGAAACTGTCGGTAATGATATAAGGCTGTTTACTATTACGGTCAGAAGAAGACCGATTTACACCGTAACTTTTAACACCAACGGCGGTAGCGCGGTGTCAAGTCGGCAAGTTGAAGAAGATAGTTTTACCACCGAACCCACCACTACGAGAGCGGGATATACCTTTGACGGTTGGGATTATGATTTTACAAACCCGATAATAAAGAATACGACGGTAACGGCAAGTTGGGTATATTATACCTTAACAACAGGCATAAACAACGATAAGGCGGGAAAGGTAACCGTACATAACGAGACGAAAATAACTGTCGGCGAAAGCGTAACGATAACGGCGACGACTAACGACGGCTACACCTTTAACGGTTGGTATGACGGAGATAATTTATTAACAAACGAATTATCTTATACCTTTACAATGCCGAGTGAAAATTTGTTTTATACGGCTAAATGGACGGCTAACGCAAATACAAAATATTTGGTCGAACACTATCTTGAAGAATTAGACGGCAGTTTTACAAAACAGGAAAGCGATACGGCAGAAAAATACGGCGAAACCGACACTTTGGCAACCGTTCAAACGACGGATATAAAAGAATACGAACATTTTACCCACGCAACCGTTAGTCAAAGCGTAGAAAGTGCAAACATAAATGGCAACGAAAGCACGGTTTTGAAAGTTTATTATACGAGAAACGAATATACGATAAGACTTGTTGCGGGCGATAATGTAACTGTAAAAAATTCCCGTAACGGTAAATATAAATACGGTTATACGATAGATGGCGTTACGGCAAGTTATAACGAGGGGTATTTAGGTTACGATTGGAAAGGTTGGCATAACGGCGACGACGTTTTAACTTATGATAACACTATACCGTCTTTTACCGTTGATAAAGATATGGACTACACCGCAGATTTCACGGTTAAGCCTGAAATGCTAAACTATAACTTTACTTCTAATACAACCGAGTGTACAATAACTGGAATAAAAGATAAAATGGTGACGGAAGTAATTATTCCCAATTATGTTACAATTATAGGAAGTTCTGCATTCTCTGGTTGCATTAGTTTAACGTACATAATGATACCCGATAGCGTTATAAGTATAGGAGATAATGCTTTCAATGCCTGCAGTAGTTTATTGAGTATAACAATTCCTAATAATGTAATAAGCATAGGATATTATGCATTTACAAACTGCAGCAGTTTAGCAAATGTTATATTTGAAGATGATAGCAAATTAACAATAATTGAAGCTGGTTTATTTGAAAATTGCTGGTCATTAACCAATATCACAATTTCCGATAAAATTGAGAATATAGGGTCATATGCGTTCTATAATTGTCATTGTCTTGTAGAAGTCTATAATAAATCAAAATTAACCATAACTATTGGAAGTACTGACAATGGTTATTTAGGGTATTATGCCAAAGCTGTATATACAAATCCTTATAATAGTAGAATTGCAACGGATAGTAACGGTTTTATGGTTTATGATGAAAGTATACTTTTAGGATACAAAGGAACAGATACGGCTATTGTAGTGCCGAATAACATAATTGAGATAAGAGGATATGCATTCCATAATTGTACTAGTATAACAAGCATAGTGATTCCAGACAGCGTATATATTATAGGAGAAAGCATTTTCTATGATTGTTCATCACTAGAACGTGTTCAGGTACCATTTATCGGTAGCAATAAGTATACAACAACTGCAAGTGCAAATACTTT
The DNA here is from genome assembly GCA_905235765.1 of uncultured Clostridia bacterium. Classification (GTDB taxonomy): domain Bacteria; phylum Bacillota; class Clostridia; order Christensenellales; family Borkfalkiaceae; genus UBA1259. Next base: position 2,315 of record CAJOMM010000016.1, on the reverse strand, counting down.
ATTCGGATATTTTTTTGGCAGCCAATCTTATTCTGGTGGGGTGGAAACCGCACAAAGACCTGAGGGATTTGTGGAGAGTTCGTCTCGCCCTGTTCCTAAATTTTATATACCATCATCTTTAAGAACTGTAATTGTAAACGGTGGAGATATATTATACAATGCATTCCAGAATTGCACCAATATAACAAGTGTAGTAATTGGTAATAGAGTAACGAGTATAGAAGGCGGTGCGTTTTCTAATTGTTCGTGTCAAATAGAATGGTGTGATAACCCAAGCTTAACGGAATTAGGCGGCTTTAATGGGTATAAAGGGACTAGTATAATAATACCAAACAGTGTCACGAGAATAAAAGGAGGTGCATTCCACGATAGCAATTTAGAAAGTATAAACCTTCCTGAAGGCGTTACAGATATAGGCGATAACGCATTTTCTTATTGTTTCAACTTAACGAATATAACAATACCCAAAAGCCTTATAAGCGTAGGGTCAAATGCGTTCTATAATTGTCATTGTCTTGTAGAAGTCTATAATAAATCAGAATTAACCATAACTATAGGAAGTAGTGACAACGGTTATTTAGGATATTATGCTAAAAACATCTATACCCCATTAAGTGGAGATAGTAAACTGACAAATTGGAATGGATATACAATATATAATGGGGAAATAATTGTTGGGTATAACGGTATTGAAAAAGAGCTTACAATTCCAGAGGGTATTACAGAGATATATCAATATGCATTCTATAATAAAAATGAATTAATGGACATTACTGTCTCAGGCAGTGTTATTAGTATAGGGGCAAGTGCTTTTGAGAATTGTTCGTCTTTAATTAGTGTAAAGTTAGGTGCGGGTCTTGACAGAATAGAATATAACGCTTTTACTGGTTGCAGCAATTTACAGAGTGTAAAGTTCTACTCTAGTTATAAAACAACTGGTTGGCGTATCACTAAAGAGGGTGGCAATTATACGATTTTAGACTCTGAAGTATCAGACTCATCAAAAGCCGCTATAGCTTTAAGATTACTCTATAAGACTTATACTTGGAGACGTATATGACGCAATATATAGTTCAAAAAAATAGAGACATCAACAAAGGAGAACATATGGGATTAGGCAGTTGTTTGGAAAGTAATTTTAACAATTTACTTAATAATTGTAAATGTAGCGGGATTAACGAAGTTTGTTTGTTTAATACGCTAAAAGTAAGTTTTGAACAATTAAATAGTCAATTCTATCGTGCAAAAGTAATTCATTCTAACGCAAAAAGCGGGACAACATTCGATATGGAAGATAGTTTCTTATCGTTTAACCCAAAAAATAAGCCAAGCAATAACGGATATTTCAACGATATAACAACTGAATTGGCAGATTTGCTATTAGTAACGTACAGCCCAAAGAGACATACTGCGAAAATAACTTTTATGCAGAACAAATATGAAAGACAGTATAAATATGATGATAAATTTTATTTAAATGTTTTGCAACTTTATCTATTAAAATGTAAACCATACATCAAGCGTAGCAAAATTCCATTTGTGAGGGGTAATTTTTTAAATAGCGCAAAGTTGCCTTCTATATGTAGCTATGGCGTTTTTTATAAGGGCAACAATTCCTATAATATGAACTATTATCGGGCAGACCTAATTGACATCAATGGAGCGCCATACAAAACAGATAGTAAAAAACTACCGTTTAATGGAGGAATTAACTTTCTGGAAAAAATAAATAATGAATTAGATTTGCAGGGTTGTCACGGTCTTATGGATTTCGGCAATGCGCTTGAAGATTTTTATGTTGGCTCGCCTATTTCTTACAGACAGAAAAAGATTTTATGTAAGTCTTTCCCTGACGCACCAAAAGATTTTGTAGAAATGGAGGTTTTGGCGGAAGATAATGACGAGTATTATTCTGATAATATTCTTTCAAAGAACAATATAAATGTTGTCTTTGTTTGCGTAGATAAGCAAAACGATAAGAGAGAAGATTTAATGAAGTAGAGGACTATACAGTTTTAAATGGTCTGAATTTGTTTCCTATTCACTCCCCTGTCAAAAATTTTGTAAAACTTTTTCATAAAACTTGTGTAAATGGGTTGAATTTACGCAAGGGACAAAACTGAAACAAATCACGAAAAATCCCGCAAAAATAATAAAAAGGCGGGATTTTTTGCAATCGTCGCCACTGAAAAACAATGTTAAAAATTTCTGACCTAATTCGTAATCAGCAGGTCGGCGGTTCAAGTCCGCCCAGTAGCTCCAAAGAAACGCCTACCCTTTCGGGTGGGCGTTTTGATTATGAATAATTTTGGGGG
>CAJOMM010000015.1:11085-11401 GCA_905235765.1 uncultured Clostridia bacterium | reverse complement strand
GGATATCAGAACGGCGTTTCTCCTCGAATCGGAAACTATACCCGTTGCGCTTTCAAAAGGAAGAATCCTTTCCTACTATCCGCCCGAATGCCCACCGGCCATTCCTATCGCTTTGGGCGGAGAGGTCATCGACGAAAAAACCGTAAAAAGTTTTATATATTACGGAATAGAAACGGTTTCCGTATTAAAATAAAAGCGAGATATTTTATCTCGCCTTTTTTATCTTTTATTTTATTCAATAACTTTTTTCTTCGGTAAATTCCCAAAGATTTATTTTAAGCGCGTCGTCGCGCTTTCTTCCTATTTTACCCGATAT
>CAJOMM010000015.1:10259-11022 GCA_905235765.1 uncultured Clostridia bacterium | reverse complement strand
CTTTCCGGTAGAGTCCGCGCACGATATATGAAGGTGAACGTACGGTTTTCCTTGGAAACGGGTTATATTCCCGATTAAAGAAATTATCTCGTAATCGCCTCGATAATTAAACTCGTCGTACTTACCTTTCGTCCTGTCGAAAACGCCTGCCAAAAATTCGTCGGTTGCGCCGATGCCGGTTACTTCGGCGGCAAAAATGCGCTCTTTTTCGGCGACGCCGCATATACTCTCGGCTATTTCGTCGCCTACATCCAATCTTAAAACTATCTTTTCGCCATATCTTTTATATTGCATAATCGTTTATTCCTTACTTTTATATCCAAACCACAAAATACGGAAGAATCTCCGTGCGTTTATTTTCTCACCGCGCCGTTTCCCGAAACGAAATATTTTGTCGTGCATAACGCCTCTAATCCCATGGGGCCTCTTGCGTGGAGTTTTTGAGTAGAGATGCCGATCTCCGCGCCGAGCCCGAACAAAAAGCCGTCGGAAAATCTCGTCGAAGCGTTTTCGTATACGACCGCGGAATCCACCCCTTCCATAAACGTTTTAGCCCTCTCTTTATTTCTCGTTATTATGGCTTCGGAGTGGTGAGTTGAACATTTGTTAATATGTTCAATCGCTTCGCTTAGGTCGTCGACGGTTTTTACCGAGATCTCCGGTCCGCCGTACTCGGTATAAAAATCTTCATTTTCCGCCTTAAAAACGTTTTCTTTGCCGCAAAGCGCATCGTAAGAACGTTCGTCGCAGTACATCTTTACGC
>CAJOMM010000015.1:0-10211 GCA_905235765.1 uncultured Clostridia bacterium | reverse complement strand
ATAACCAAAGATTCGCAGGCGTTACAAACGCTATATCGCTGCGTTTTGGCGTTATAAATAACTTCCGCCGCCATGTCGAGATCTGCAAATTCGTCTACGTAAACGTGGCAGTTTCCGGCACCCGTCTCTATAACGGGAACGGTGGCTTCGTTTACCGTCGCCTTTATAAGCGACGCGCTGCCGCGAGGAATAAGCAGGTCGAGATATTTGTCGAGTTTCATAAATCTGGTGGCGGTTTCTCTCGAAGAATCCTCAATCAAGCTCACGGCGTTTTCGTCCACGCCGCATTTTTTAAGAGCGCCCTTTATCGCGCCGACTATCGCGGCGTTGGTTTTTATGGAGTCGCTTCCACCTTTCAGGATGACGGCGTTTGAAGTTTTAAAGCACAGCGCGAACGCGTCCGCGGTAACGTTTGGTCTTGACTCGAATATTATACCCACAACGCCGAAAGGCACGGACTTTTTGACTATGCTTATGCCCTGTTCTTTGTTTTCATACGAATATACGGTTTTGCCGACCGGACTTTTTGCGCGAACAATTTCGGTCATGCCCTCTACTATGGAATCGATTACCTTGTCGGTAACTTTAAGCCTGTCGATAAACGCCGCGGAAAGACCTTTTCCCTCTGCGTTTTTCACGTCGATCTCGTTCGCGGCTATTATTTCTTTTTCGTTCTCTTTTATAGCCCGCGCGCAAGCGATAATAACGTCGTTTATTTTTTCTTCGGATAAAGAATAGAGACTCCTTGCCGCCGCCGAAGCGTTTTTACCCATAGATTCCAAATCAACCATTTTCTTTTTCCTTCCTCTTTCTTCGGAATATTTTATTGAAAGCGCGTTTGGGAAGCGAGGCTAAATTCAAAAAAAAGAAATATCTTTTTACTCTTCTTTTTCGCTTTTTTTCGTCTGAAAAAAGTTTTTCCACACGCTTTATATATTCGGGATCGTCGCAGGAAACGTACTTTTTTCCCTCGTAAAACCCCAACATTACCCCGAATATGCTGTCCGCGTCCACCTTTTCTCTGACGAACTGACTGTCTCCGCACATTATACAGTAACCGTCTTTTACTTCCATTACCCTGTGCATCACGAAATTCCCGTTTTTACGGCGAAAAATCGCAACGTCCAAAGGTTTTAACCGCTCCGGTTTTTTGCCTATTATCACGGTTTGCCCACGGTTTTTAAGCGTAGGCCACATACTGTTTCCGACGGGAACTACCGCCGCCGATCCTTTTTCCGATATTTGTTGTATTATAATCGGATTATTTTCGATATTTTCCATTATTCAATAAACGAGCCTATCCCTGCCACCTCGTCAACGGGAAGCGAGAACACTATGCCGTGCGCTTCCGTATCTCTGCCTGCTTTTTCCATAATGGCTTTCATTATCGCGTCGCGATTTTCACGCTTGGCGACGATATAGACCATATCCTTTTCTTCGGAAATCGTCGCGCCGAAGAATTTTGCAATATTCGTACCCGTGCCTTTGCCGGAAACGACGGTGCCGCCGGTGGCTCCCGCTTCTTTTGCCGCGTCCATCACCGTATCGACGTTGCCCTTATCCGCAATCGTTATCAATAAAACAAATTTACTCTTATCTTCCATAATTTTTTCTCCCTTTTCTATGGGGGCGTCTCCCAAAAAATAATTCTTACTGCTCGCTCCGCCAAGGCTGTCCGCTGAAACGATAACCATAAAACCGTTGCCCGTCGCGGCTATCCGCATTTCTGTAATCAATTTCTTCCTTAACGTCTCCGCGGTTTTTTCAGACACGATTGCCCTGAACATTATCCTGTCGACTCTCTCTAATCCTAAAGCCTGCAGAACGCTTTCGGACGTTGCTCCGCGACAAAAATTTCTTAAAACTCCTTTTGCCCCGATTTCTTTCAAAAAATCCATATACTCTTCGGCGTAATCCCTGCGAGTAACTATTAAAACGAACTTCACACCTTCCATAATTCCCTCCTAATCGATTATCTCTTCCGTCTCTGCCTTGGCGGTTTCTTCCGCCGCCGTCTTATCTTCCGCCGCTCTGGCTTTTCTGTTCTTTAACTTGAATATAATACCGAGTAGCTGTATCGTTATGAGAGGAGTCGCCGCGACGAAAGCTACGAGTCCGAATCCTAACTGCCCGACGTCGCGACCTAAACCTTCGCAAAATCCAAGCGCCATAGGAAGAAGGAAACTCGCGGTAAGCGCGCCCGAGGCGACTCCGCCGGAGTCGAACGCTATCGCCGTAAAAAGATCGGGCGAAAAGAAACTTAGTAAAATTGCCAGCCCGTACATAGGCGCAAGGAAATACATTATGTTTATTGAAAAATAAATCCTTAAAAACGCTAATCCCACGGCTATTCCCACGCCTATCATAAGACTTGTTTTCATAGCCTTTTTAGGTATTGCGCCGCCGGTTATTTCGTACACCTGTTTGGTAAGTACCTGCACGGCAGGTTCCGCCGCCACGACAAAATACCCGAGCAACATGGCTATCGGAATAATCACAAAAGAGTATTCTTTGGCAGCGAGTTCCCTGCCTATCATGTCGCCCAACGGCAAAAATCCCGCGTTTATGCCCAACAAAAACAATACCAGCCCAAAGTAGGTGTAGAAGATGCCGATTAAAATCTTTATAAAATCGCTCTTAGATATCTTTCCGCCGAATATCCTTACGATAATGAAAAATCCTACGATCGGAAGCAGCGCTATGCCCACTTCTTTCAAATACTTAGGCAGCAAGATTAAAAATAGCGAAAACAGGTCTTTGGAGTTTGTAATTACAAGTTCTTCTCCCGACGTAATAACGACCGATTCCGGTCTAAATATCACTCCTAATATCATCACGGCGATTATAGGTCCCACCGAGCACAGCGCGGTAAAACCGAACCCGTCGTCGTCGGCGCCTTTATCGGTTCTTAAATAAGAAATTCCCGTACCGAGCGCGATTATAAACGGCACGCTCATAGGTCCGGTGGTTACGCCGCCCGAATCGAAAGACAACGGAATAAAGTTTTCCGGCACGAAAAACGAAAGCGTGAACACCGCGACGTAACTTAATATCAGTATAAGTTTTAGCTTTATTCTGAATACTAACCGCAATATCGCCATCACGAGGAATACTCCGACGCCCACCCCCACGACTATAAGCAAAAACCACGTGGAAACGGTGTCAGAAAGTTGCCCTGCAAGAACCTGAAGATCAGGTTCCGAAACGGTTATAAAAACGCCTACCAGAAAAAACAAAGGCAGTATTATCCAAAGTTTTTTCGTTTTTATTACGGAAGCGCTGACGTATTGACCGATAGGAGTCATAGCCGTATCCGCGCCGAGAGTAAATAATCCCATCCCGAAGACGACTAAAAACGCCCCAAGTAAAAACGCGAGAAAAACACCGCTTTCTACCGGCGTCAGCGTACCTAACAATATCAAAATTATTAAACTCACCGGCAATATCGAGCGCAACGCTTCTTTCGAATTAGACGATATAGCCGAGCTGTCGTAAAAAATTATCTTGTTTTTCATACCTATCATCAATTATGTTAACAAATACGGGCAAAAATGTCAACTTTTGTTATTACGGTTTATTTGCCGTACTTTTATTTTACAATAACCCACAAAAAAATACAACGGTTTTTTATTCAATAATTTATTCAAAAAAACAGTTTTTATTAAAAAAATCGTTTAATAAACTGTTCTTTATTGACTTATATGCGTAAGTAGTGATATAATTACACTTAATATCCCAATTATGAGGAGAATATAATGAAAACACTTATGATAGGAAACGAAGCGGTGTCGCGCGGACTTTACGAAGGCGGCATAGGTCTCGTTTCGAGTTACCCGGGAACTCCGTCAACGGAAATCACAGAATTTTTGTCTAAATACGACGATATACACAGCGAGTGGGCACCGAACGAAAAAGTCGCTATGGAAGTGGCTTTCGGCGCTTCTCTATCCGGAATAAGATCGGCTTGCGCTATGAAACACGTGGGTCTTAACGTTGCGGCGGATCCTCTGTTTACGCTTTCTTATACGGGAGTAAACGCAGGTATGGTCGTTTGCGTCGCGGACGATCCCGCTATTCACTCTTCGCAAAACGAACAGGATTCCCGTCATTACGCAATCGCCTCCAAGATTCCTATGCTGGAACCTTCCGATTCTCGCGAATCGCTGGAATTTGCGAAAGCCGCTTTCGAGTTGTCGGAAAAATTCGACACTCCGGTTCTTTTAAGGATGTGCACGAGGGTATCGCACAGCCAGTCTTTAGTGGAAACGGGAGAAAGAATTCCCTGCCCACAAAAACCTTACGATAAAAACCCGTCCAAATACGTTATGATGCCTTCAAACGCTATAAAGCGCCACGTCTTTGTGGAAGAACGCACCAAAAAACTAATCGAATTCGCCGAAACATGCCCCTTTAACAGGGTGGAAAAAGGCGGCGATGAAATCGGAATAATCACTTCCGGCACCGCTTACCAATACGTAAAAGAAGTCTTCGGCGATTCAGTAAGCGTTCTTAAAATAGGTATGCCTAACCCTCTTCCGAAAAAACTCATTTTGGATTTTGCGAATAACGTTAAAAAACTTTACGTTTTTGAAGAACTCGACCCCGTTATAGAAACTCATTGCAGAAACTTAGGTCTTAAACCTGTCGGAAAAGAAATCTTCTCCATGCTCGGCGAATATTCGCAAAGCACGCTTAGAAAGGCGTTTTCTATTCCCGAACCGCCTACCGTTAAAGCGGATACGGTCGCTCCTATGAGACCGCCTATGCTGTGTTCGGGCTGTCCTCACCGCGGAATATACTACGTTCTCGCCAAAAATAAGGTAACCGTTCTCGGCGATATAGGGTGTTACACTCTCGGCGCGCAGCCTCCCCTTTTCGCGGTGGATACAACGCTTTGTATGGGCGCTTCCGTTTCGGGCATCCACGGATTCTTAAAAGCCGATAAAGAAAAATCGGGAAAAACGGTGGCTGTTATCGGAGATTCTACTTTTATCCACTCCGGAATAACCGGACTTATAAATATCGCCTATAACGATTCCAACTCAACCGTGATAATCCTCGACAATTCCATAACCGGCATGACGGGGCATCAGCAAAACCCCACCACCGGCTACAACATAAAAGGCGATCCGGCTACAAAAGTGGATCTCGAAGCGCTTTGCCGTTCGGTAGGCATAAAAAGAGTCAGAGTCGTCGACCCTTACGACCTTGATTATTGCGATAAAGTTATCAAAGAAGAACTCGCCGCAAACGAACCTTCGGTAATTATTTCGAGAAGACCTTGCGTTTTGTTAAAATACGTAAAAACCGCGCCGCCGCTTACCGTTGACCGCGACAAATGTCGTTCTTGCAAAAAATGTATGGGGCTTGGCTGCCCGTCTATTTCCATGAAAAACGGAAAGGCTAAAATAGATAAAAGCCTTTGCGTCGGATGCGAAGTCTGTATGAAACTTTGCCCGTTTGCCGCAATAGGAAAGGAGAACAACTGATATGGAAACTAAAAGCGTTATGATAGTAGGCGTGGGCGGACAAGGCAGCCTGCTCGCGTCAAAACTTTTGGGAGCGGTACTCACCGCCCAGGGCGTAGACGTTAAAGTGTCGGAAGTGCACGGTATGAGCCAGCGCGGAGGAAGCGTGGTAACTTACGTCAGATTCGGCGACAAAGTGTATTCGCCTATCGTTACGGAAGGTGAAGCCGACTACGTCGTTTCTTTCGAAAAGCTCGAAGCGGCGCGTTGGGCGTCTTACCTGAAAACCGGCGGAGAGATAATAGTAAACACGCAGGAGATAGACCCGATGTCAGTTATAATCGGTTCTGCGGAATACCCTTCGGATATTTTGGAAGAATTAAAGGCGAAAGGCGTTAAAATAGACGAGGTTGACGCCTACGACGTCGCCGTAAAAGCCGGAAGCGGCAAAGCCGCCAACGTAGTGCTTTTGTCAAGACTCGCCAAAAAACTGGATATTCCCTATGATAATTGGATTCGCGCAATAGAAAATACGGTCGCGGAAAAATTCGTGGAATTGAATAAAAAAGCCTTCAAATTGGGCTACGATTTATAAATCTTTGGAGGAAAACATGGATAAACGTTACTACCAGAAAGAAGCGGAAACTATGCCTTTGGAAAAATTAAAGGCTTTACAATCGGAAAAACTCGTAAAACAGGTCAAACACGTTTACGAGCACGTTCCGTATTACAGGGACCTTATGGATAAAAAGGGCGTCCGTCCGGAAGATATTCACGGTATAGAAGACCTTAGTAAACTCCCCTTCCTCACCAAAAACGACCTTCGTGAGACTTATCCTTACGGAATGCTCGCTGTACCTCTTAAAAATTGCGTGAGAATACAATCGACTTCAGGTACAACCGGTAAGCGCGTTATCGCTTACTATACGCAACACGATATCGATTTATGGGAAGACTGTTGCGCAAGGGCTATCGTGGCGGCAGGCGGAACCGATGAAGACGTCGTTCAGGTCTGCTACGGCTACGGATTATTCACGGGAGGCCCCGGACTAAACGGCGGTTCTCACAAGGTCGGATCGTTAACGCTTCCTATGTCGAGCGGCAACACCGAAAGACAAATTCAGTTTATGATGGATCTCAAATCGACGATTTTGTGCTGTACTCCGTCTTACGCCGCCTACCTCGGAGAATCCTTAAAAGAACACGGAATTAAACCGGAAGATAATTTCTTAAAAGCCGGTATATTCGGCGCCGAGCCCTGGACTGAAGAAATGAGAAAAGATATTGAAAAATCTTTAGGCATAAAGGCTTACGATATTTACGGACTTACCGAGACCACAGGTCCCGGAGTTTCGTTCGAGTGTGAAGAACAACACGGCATGCATATAAACGAAGACCATTTCGTTGCGGAAATAATTAACCCCGAAACGGGAGAAGTCCTGCCGGACGGCGAAAAAGGAGAACTCGTCTTTACTTCGCTGGATAAGGAGGCGTTTCCACTTTTACGTTACCGCACGCGCGACATCTGCGTTTTATCGAGAGAAAAATGCTCGTGCGGAAGAACTTTCGTGCGTATGAGTAAACCTATGGGAAGAAGCGACGATATGCTTATAATCCGCGGCGTAAACGTTTTCCCGTCGCAGATAGAAACGGTGCTTTTGAACGAAGGATATACTCCGAATTACAAAATAGAAGTAGACCGCGTCAACAATACCGACACTTTGGACGTTTTCGTGGAACTTCCTCCCGAAAAACTTTCCGACACTACCGAAGGAGTTTCCGCACTCGAAAAATCTTTGGCGCAGGCTATAACCACTATGCTCGGCATACGCCCTGCGGTTCATTTGGTGTCGCCAAAAACCATCACGCGTAGCGAAGGCAAAGCAGTGCGCGTTACGGATAAACGCAAACTGCACGATTAAAGGAGGATTAACAATGTTAAAACAACTCACTGTTTTCGTCGAAAACAAAACCGGTTATTTATCTGAGATTACTAAACTTCTGGCAGAAAATTCCGTAAACTTAAAAGCGCTTTCCATTGCGGACACCAAAGACTTCGGCATTTTGCGCCTTATTGTTGACGACGCCGATTACACGCTTAAAATAATAACCGAGCACGGCTTATTGGGTAAAATTACCGAAGTAGTTGGAATTACCGTTTCAAACAAACCCGGCGGTTTGTCCGACGCGCTTTCCGTTCTTTCGGAAAAAGGGGTAAACGTAGAATACCTTTACGCGTTTCTGTCGGGAACTACCGACACAGCGGACGTCGTGCTTAAAGCTACGGACAACGAAAAAGCGGAAAAGATTCTCGAAGAAAAAGGTTATAAATCTATATGATTATAGATTTTCACACGCACGCTTTCCCCGATAAAATAGCGCAAAAGACGATAGACGCTTTAAAAGCCAAATCTCTCACCGTGCCGTTTACCGACGGTACCGTAAAGAATTTATCCGAAACCGCTTTATCGTCGGGGGTGAATCTGTCCATAGTTCTTCCCGTAATAACAAATCCTCTTTCCACTGAAAAAATAAACCTGTTCGCGGCGGAAATCAATAAATCCGCAAAGGAGACCGGCGTGTTCTCTTTCGGGGGAATACATCCGGACGCTCCGGATATTAAAAATTCCGTTAAGCGTATCAAGGAACTCGGTCTTAAAGGTTTGAAGATACACCCCGCTTATCAACAGGTAAAACTTAACGATATCCGCTATAAAAGGATAATAGGTTACGCGGAAGAATACGGGCTTATAACCGTAACTCACGGCGGCTACGATATAGGCGTCGACGGAAACTGGAGTTCTCCTTCGATGGCGGCGGAAATCTGTAAAGACGTTTCCCCTTCCCGTTTCGTTATGGCGCATATGGGCGGCTGGGAAATGTGGGAAGACGTAAAACGCCGTCTTTGCGGCGAAAACGTTTACTTCGACACCGCCTTTTCGGGGTATAACTTCGCCTACATGAAAGGCGTGCCGGAAGAGAAAAAAAGACCCGTTCTCAAAGAAGAAGATTTTATCGAGATTATTAAATTGCACGGAGCGGATAAAATTCTTTTCGGAACGGACAGCCCTTGGGGCGGACAAAAAGAACAAATAGAATTTATAGAAAAACTTCCGTTATCGGATAAAGAAAAATCCGATATTTTTTACGGCAACGCCGCAAAATTGTTACAACTCTGAACCTGGAGAAAAAAATGTTACTTACCGAATTTTTAGAAAGAAACGCAAAGCTTTACGGAAACGACGTCGCATTGGTCGAATTAAATCCGGAAGCGCACGAAAAAAAACGCAGCACCTGGAAAGAATATTCCTTGGTAGAAGAAAATGCGACGAAACGTTACAGAAGAGAAATAACTTGGAAAGAATTTAACGAACAAGCCAATAAAGTGGCGAATATGTTGTTGTCGCGCGGCATAAAAAAAGGCGATAAAGTCGGTATTTTGCTGATGAATTGTCTTGAGTGGCTCCCGTTATACTTCGGCATCTTAAAAACCGGCGCGCTTGCCGTTCCGATGAATTTCAGATACACTTCGGAAGAAATATCTTACTGCACGAATCTCGCCGAAGTCAATCTTCTCGTATTCGGACCGGAATTTATCGGGCGCGTGGAAAAAATTGCCGGAGACCTTAATAAAAATACTCAACTTTTTTATATCGGCGACGGATTCTGCCCAACTTTTGCGGAAGACTTTAACGCGGAAGTGGAAAAATACAACTCGGACAACCTCGATATACAACTCTCTCCGGAAGATGACGCTGCAATATATTTTTCCAGCGGAACAACCGGATTTCCCAAAGCTATTCTGCACGCGCACAGAGCGCTTACCCATGCCGCGACCGTAGAACAAAAACATCACGGACAAACTCGCGACGACGTGTTTTTATGTATTCCTCCCCTTTATCACACCGGCGCGAAGATGCATTGGTTCGGCAATCTGGTCTCCGCGAGTAAGGCTGTACTCCTTCGCGGAACTACGCCGGAAACCATTATGGAAGCAATTTCCAACGAACGCTGCACGATAGTGTGGCTTCTCGTTCCCTGGGCGCAGGATATTCTCGAAAAACTCGATTTCGGCGCGATAAAACTTTCCGATTATCACTTAAAACAATTTAGACTTATGCACATAGGCGCGCAACCCGTTCCGCAAAGCCTTATCAAACACTGGCAAGAATATTTCCCGAATCAACTTTACGACACAAACTACGGGCTTTCGGAATCTATAGGTCCGGGCGCCGTTCATCTCGGCGTAGAAAATATCAGAAAAGTAGGCGCTATAGGTATTCCCGGTTACGGCTGGGAAACTAAAATCGTCAAAGACGACGGCGTTACGGAGGTTACTCCGGGTGAAGTCGGAGAACTTGCCCTTAAAGGCCCCGGAGTTATGAAATGTTACTATCGCAATCCCAAAGCCACCGCGGAAGTTATGCGCGGCGATTGGCTTTTAACGGGAGATATGGCGAAAGTCGACGAGGAAGGATTTATTTTTCTCGTCGATAGAAAAAAAGACGTTATTGTCAGCGGCGGAGAAAACCTTTACCCCGTCGAAATAGAGAACTTCTTGAGAAAGTTCAAAAAAGTAAAGGACGTGGCTGTAATTGGACTTCCCGATAAACGTCTCGGCGAGATTCCGGCGGCTATCGTGGAAATATTCGAAGAAGAAAAATGCTCGCAAGAAGAAATAGATAATTTCTGCCTCGATCTCCCGAGATATAAGCGCCCGAGAAAAATTATTTTCGCAAAAGT
>CAJOMM010000014.1:16368-22073 GCA_905235765.1 uncultured Clostridia bacterium | reverse complement strand
GCCGGTGGGCATTCGGGCGGATAGTAGGAAAGGATTCTTCCTTTTGAAAGCGCAACGGGTATAGTTTCCGATTCGAGGAGAAACGCCGTTCTGATATCCGTTTTGATTTTCGGCGGAGAAAATTTCGGGGGCAACGTAGTTATCGGCTCTTTTTTCGGCAGGGCTTTTATAATCTTTTCTAACGCTTTTAACTCCGAAAGCCTGTTAAACGGCGAAAACATAAACGTAATTAAGTCGTCGTCCGCAAATTCGCACTCTATATTTTTTTCGGTTAAAATATTTTTGAGTTCCGTTCCGGTATACCCGAAACTTTTTGGCGCCAAAGTGATTTTCAAAGGTTCTTCGCCGAGCGCGGTCAAGCCTTTTTTTATAAATGTTTCTTTAAGAGTTTTTACCCTTAACGCCGCCGTCTCCGTTTTTTTTGCGTAATCTTCGCTCAGAATTTTATTCAGGTAGTCCAAAGACCTTAATATTAAATAAGACGGACTTGTGGAACAGAAGAGAGAAAGCGCGAGATCCGCGTTCTCTGAAAAATTTTTATCTGCGTTCTCGTTTATGTGAAGATACGCAGCCCCCGTAAGCGCAGGCAAAGTTTTATGCGCTGAAGAACAGCACATATCCGCGCCGAGATCGGTCGGGTATTGGCTTTTCGGTAAAAATTTAAGGTAAGCGCCGTGCGCCGCGTCGACTAAAAGCGGAACGCCGAATTTTTCGCATACTTCTTTTAATCCCTTAACGTCCGCTATATTTCCGGAATAGTCCGGCGAAGTTATATATACGGCGCAAGGTTTTTTCTTTAAGGAGATAAGCGCGGAATAAAGTTTTTCGGGAGAAATAACGCATTTTACGTAGCCGTTCTCTTCGGGGTACAGGAAAACCGTGTTAAACCCCAAAAGCGCGGCGGCGTCCGTAAAAGACCTATGAACGTTGCGCGCCGCTAAAATCGTGTTGTCCGCGTCGTTTTTTTTGTGTTTGACGGCAAGGTACAGCATGGCTTTCACGCAAGGAGAAGATCCTTCTGCGGAGTAAAAGGTTTTAGCGCCGAAAATTTTTTCCGCGTTTAGTTCGCTTTCTTTTATGATTCCTTTTGGGAAGAATAGTTTATCGGCGCCGGATATCTCCGTCACGTCGAATTTTTCTATCCCCGTGAGGTTTTTGCCTTTATGACCGGGCATATGTAATCTTACTCGGTTTTTTTCCGCGTAAGTTTTCAGAAAATCACATATAGGCGTGTTCAATTTTCCGTCTCCGTTTCTTTAAGTGCAGCGAGGAGAATAGCGCATTCCATACGTTTTTTAAATAGTTCGCAGCCGTATTTATATACGCCGGAAACCTTTCCCGTAGCGTGGAAAGCGTTGGCGGCGCAGCCGCCCGAACAGTATAATTTCGCCCAACAATTTTCGCAATCTTTTCTGGAATAAACGTTGCAGGCGCGAAATTCCTCTTGTATTTCTTTATTGTCGATTCCGTTATATATATCGCCCAATTTGAATTTTTCTTCGCCTACGAATTGGTGGCACGGATAAAGATCTCCCCAAGGAGTTACCGCCATATATTCCGTACCGGAACCGCAGCCGGATATACGTTTATAAACGCAAGGACCGTCTTTTAAGTCAAGCATATAATGATAAAAGGTAAACGGTTTACCCATTTTTTCCCGCTCGATATAAAGTTCGGCGAGTTTTTCGTACTCTTTCAGAACTATAGGGAGATCTTCCTCGGTTAAGCGATTTTCGTCGTTTTCTTTGCAAACCACCGGTTCCATTGAAAGTTCGGTAAAACCGAGCCTTAACATCTCTTTGATATCTTCGGTAAAATCCGGATTTTTGTGCGTGAAAGTGCCGCGGATATAGTAATTTTTATTTCCGCGCGCCGCCACGAGCTTTTGGAATTTGGGAACAATTTTTTCCCAACTTCCGTTGCCGGAATAATCCACGCGGTACCTGTCGTGCACTTCTTTTCTACCGTCAAGGCTTAAAACGACGTTGCTCATTTCGCGGTTGCAAAAATCTATTACGTCGTCGTCGATAAGTACGCCGTTGGTGGTCAGGGTAAAGCGGAAGTTCTTGCCTTTTTCTTTTTCTATAGACCGCGCGTAAGCGACGAGTTTTTTGACCGTATCGAAGTTCATCAGCGGTTCTCCGCCGAAGAAATCGACTTCTAAGTTTCTTCTCGTTCCGGAATTTTCCACGAGAAAGTCTAAGGCGCGTTTTCCCACGTCGTAACTCATTACCGCGCGTTCACCGCTGTATTTCCCTTGACTTGCGAAACAGTAAGCGCAGTTAAGGTTGCAGGTGTGCGCTACGTGCAGACAGAGAGCCTTTATAACTCCTTTACTTTTCTCTTTAAGCGCGCCTGCGAGGTTATGGAATTCGTCTTTTTTAAAAAGCACGCCTTCGTTTTTAAGCGACTCTATTTCCTCGTAACACTCTTCGATATCCGATTTTTTAGCGTCTTTATATTTTTCGGAGAGAAGGTTTATAAGTTCGTTTTTTTCTTTTTTTTCGAACAAAGAAATAGCGTCGTAAGCGATATCGTCGACTAAATGAACGGCGCCGGAATAGGTGTCGGTTATAACGTTTTTACCTAATAATTTGTATTGATGAATCATAGTAGCATTAACATAAAAATACCGCCCGAGAGGGCGGTGATTTTTACTTTTTAAGTTAAACGGATTTTTTACCGTTTTCGCACTTTTGATTTGCAACGCCGCAACTGGTTTTGCAAGCGGATTGACAAGAAGTCTGACACTCACCGCAGCCGCCTTTTTTAGCGCTTTCGCAAAGGTCGCGCGTTTTTATCGTTTTAATATGTTTCATAATAAAGCCACCTCCGTAAAATATAGAAAAATTATACCATACCGTGAAAGGCTTGTCAATGTTTTTGAATATTTATTGTGATTAAAATAACTATAAAACGACATAAAACTAAAAAAATTACCCGAAAAACGTTAAAATCGGCGTTTACATTATGCGGCAAATAAAACAAGCGAACACGCAGGAGATAAAGGAAGCGACGAGCGAGATTATTATCGGCTTATAGAGTTTTTTGGTTTTAGCGCCGGCAAAGTAGACCGCGGCGATATAAAATACCGTTTCGCTTGAACCGTATATTACGGAAGCGCAACGGGCAAGGTATCCGTCCGCCCCGTAGGTCGTATAGATATCCGAAAGGGTAGCTAAGGCGCCGCTTCCGGAAAAGGGTTTTATAAGTACTAATTTAGTCAGTTCTTTCGGTATTCCCAAAAAAGAGAAGGCAGGCGACAAAAGGTCGGAAAGGAGAGAGGAAAGGCCGCTTCTTTCAAATAGTTCGGTAAGGACGAAAATGCTGGCAAGGTAAGGGAAAATGCTTACCGAAAAAGGTATTGCGCCTTTTACTCCTTCGGTAAAGGCGTCGTAAGGCTTTACTTTTTTTATCGCCGAATACACAAAAACGAACAGGAAAAAAACCGGAATTATATACGCCGACATATTTGTCCTCTTTTTTTGATGAATATTCTTACCAGTAACACGCCTATAACCGTTGAAAGCAAAGTCGCAAGAACGGTCGGGAAAATTATATCGGAAGGGTTAATCGCGCCGCATTTTATTCTGAGCGCGAGAACCGAAGAAGGAATAAGTTGTACGCTCGTAGCGTTTATTACGAAAAACATTGCGATAGCGTATTCGGTGTCTTTGTGTTTTTCCAGTTCTTTTACGGATTTGATGCCCATAGGCGTCGTTGCGCCGCTCATACCCAGAATATTCGCCGCGATGTTCAAAGACATAAAGTCGTTGGCTTTATCCGGGACTTCGCCGAAAAGGAATCTGTTCGCCGGCTTGAGAAATTTTGCGGTTTTTTCGGCAAGGCCCGTCTTTTCGAACATATTGAGAACGCCAAGCCAGACCGCGTAGATAACGGTCATTTCCGTAGAAAGGGCGAGTGCCTTTTCCGCGCCGTTCAGAAAGGAAACGAGAACGCCGTCGGGATCTATAAACAGAAGAATAATAGTTGAAACGGTTAAAATAACGCCGAAAATTAAGTTCATAGTAAAACTTTATGATAAATTATCCTTGAATATGAAGATAAATTGTGTTAAAATATACTAATAAGAATTCAGAAAGGACAAGAATAATGAAAGAGAAATTTTACCTTACCACCGCCATTGCGTATACCTCGGGAAAACCGCACATAGGCAACACTTACGAAGCGATACTTTCGGACGTCGTCGCGCGCTTTAAAAGAGCGGAAGGTTACGACGTGTTTTTTCAGACCGGTACCGACGAACACGGTCAGAAGATAGAAGAAAAGGCGAAAGCCGCCGGCATCACGCCGAAGGAATACGTGGATAACGTGGCCGGTCAAATTAAAAAAATATGGGATCTCGTAGGCGTTTCTTACGATAAGTTCATAAGGACGACGGACGAAGATCACGAGAGACAGGTTCGCAAGATATTCAATAAACTTTACGAAAAGGGCGATATCTATAAAGGAAAGTACGAGGGTTGGTATTGTACTCCGTGCGAATCTTTCTGGACGGAAAGTCAGTTAGATGACGGCAAGTGTCCCGACTGCGGAAGAGAAGTCAAAAAAGCGGAAGAAGAGGCTTACTTTTTCAGAATGAGCAAATACGCCGACAGGCTTATCGATTATTATGAGGAACACCCTGAATTTATCTTGCCGAAATCGAGAAAGAACGAAATGCTGAACAACTTTTTAAAGCCGGGATTAAACGACCTTTGCGTGTCCCGTTCTTCCTTTAAGTGGGGAATACCGGTAGACGTAGATCCGAAGCACGTCGTATACGTTTGGTTGGACGCGCTTACCAATTATATTACCGGCATAGGTTACGACGCGGACGGAAATTCATCCGACTCTTTCAAAAAATTCTGGCCGGCGGATGTTCATATCATAGGTAAAGACATAATAAGATTCCACACCATTTATTGGCCGATATTCTTAATGGCGTTAGGGCTTCCGCTTCCCAAGAAAGTGTACGGCCACGGCTGGCTTTTACAGGAAGGCGGCAAAATGAGTAAATCGAAAGGCAACGTGCTTTACGCAGACGATCTCGTGTCCGTTTTCGGACGGGACGCGGTAAGGTACTACGTTTTATCCGCTATGCCGCAGGATAACGACGGAGTTATTTCCTGGGAAGCTATGACCGAACGGATAAACGCCGACCTCGCAAACGTATTAGGCAATCTCGTAAACAGAACCGTCGCTATGAGCAATAAGTATTTCGGCGGTAAAGTCGAAGACGGTAAGGTGAGTTCGCCGATCGACGAAGAGTTGAAAACCGCTGCGACTTCGCTTATAGATAAGGTAAAGGCAAAAATAGACGAATACCGTATTTCCGACGCGCTCGAAGATATTTTTACGCTTTTCCGTCGCGCCAATAAGTATATAGACGAAACCGAGCCGTGGGTGTTGGCGAGAGACAAGTCAAAAGAGGGGAGGCTTAAAACCGTTTTGTACAATCTTAAAGAGAGTATAATTATAGGGCTTTCCGCTCTTCATCCGTTTATGCCCGAAGCGTGCGAAAAAGGCGCGGCGCAGTTTAACGAGAGTTTAAGAGCATTTGAAGATTTGAAAACGTTCGGACTTGTAAAAGAGAGCGTGGTAACCGAAAAGCCGGAAATACTGTTTAACAGATTGGATATTAAAGAAGTTATGGAACAAGCGGAAAAAATTGCGGAAAAACAAAAAGCGGAAAGCGCGGAAGA
>CAJOMM010000014.1:0-16310 GCA_905235765.1 uncultured Clostridia bacterium | reverse complement strand
ACGGTCATAGGCTGCGAAAAAGTGGAAAAAAGCAAAAAGCTTCTTAAACTTACGTTAAAGATCGGGGAAGAAAAAAGGACGGTTGTCAGCGGGATATCTCAATTCTACGAACCGGAATATATGATAGGCAAAAAACTTGTCGTCATAACCAATCTTAAACCGGCAAAACTTTGCGGCATAGAAAGTCAGGGCATGATACTATGCGCGGAAAATGAAGAAGGTAAACTCGCTTTTCTTTCACCCGAACGCGACATAGAAGACGGCAGCGAGATTTTCTGATGTTTATCGATACGCATTGTCATCTTGACGACCCGAAACTGAAGGACGATCTTATAGCCGTCGTAAACGAGTTTAAGGCGTGCGGCGTTGGGAGAGTAATAAATATCGGCTGCGACGTCAAGTCGTCGGAACTGGTAAAAGAACAGGCGGAACAATTTGAAGAAGTATATTTTGCCGCCGGACTGCACCCCATGGATATAAAAGACCTCGAAATATCGGCGATATACGACATAAAGGGGCTTTTAGACCATGAAAAGTGCGTTGCCGTCGGAGAAATAGGGCTGGATTATTATTGGGATAAAAGTTATTCTGACAAGCAGAAGGAATTTTTTGTGGCGCAGCTCGAATTAGCGTGCGCGGCAGGGCTTCCCGTGAACCTTCATATCAGGGACGCAATGGGCGACGCATGTAAGATACTTAGAGAAAACCGCGACAAATTGCGGTACGGCGGAATAATGCATTGTTATTCGGGGAGTATAGAGAGCGCGAAAGAACTTATGAAATTAGGGCTTTATATTTCTTTCGGAGGAAGCCTTACTTTTAAAAATGCGAGGAATATAAAAGAGGTGGCGGCGGCTGTTCCGAGAGAATATATTCTGACGGAAACGGACAGTCCGTTTCTCGCGCCGGAGCCTTTTCGCGGAACCGTGAACGCTCCAAAGCGGATTCCGGTGATAGCGGAAAAACTTGCGGAAATAAGAGGCGAAGATATAGGAGAAGTCGAGACCTACGTTTATGAAAACGCCAAAAGACTTTTTAGCAAATTAAAATAGAACGGGAGAACGCGCGCCGTTCCCCCGTGATTTTTTCTTCGGTAAAAATTTCAAGGATATCCTTTCGATTATAGATTGTGATATTTTTCGGTTTTTATTCAGAGGTTCAGAGGTGAAAGAGAAAAAACGCTTAAAGTTCTGCTTTCGGAAAAGGGTGTTCAATTAAAAAAAGCATACGGGCAGAATTTTTTAACGGATACGGTTCTTCTAAACGAAATCGTGGAAGGCGCAGGTATAACGAAAGATGATACGGTGCTGGAAATAGGTTGCGGCGCCGGCGCGCTTACTAAGGTTTTATCCGAAAAAGCAAAAAAGGTCGTCGGCTACGAGATAGATAAAACGTTAACGCCCGTTCTTGACGAAACGTTAAAAGATTGCGGCAACGTTACTATCGTTTATAAGGACATAATGAAGGAAAGAATAGACGCGGTGGAAAAACAGCTCGGCGGAGAATATAAACTCGTCGCAAATCTGCCTTATTATATAACTACGCCCGTCATAATGAAATTTCTTGAAAACTCCTACGCTATCCGATCGATGACGGTTATGGTTCAGGAAGAAGTGGCAAGGCGTTTTGCGGCAAGCCCGAAAAGTTCCGATTACGGCGCGATAACCGTCGGCATAAATCTTCGCGGAAGTGCGGAAATAATAATGAAGGTCGGCAGGGAAAAATTTACTCCCGTTCCGAACGTGGATTCCGCCGTGGTGAATATTCTAGTGGAAAAAGATAAATTCAAGGGCGAAGATCTGTCAAAAATAAGAGAAACGGTGAGGACGGCGTTTTCCGGCAGGAGAAAAACTTTGGCAAACAATCTCATAAACGGCTATAAATTTTCAAGGAAAGACGCCGAAAGAGTTTTGGAAATTTGCGGATTTTCTCCGCTTTGTCGGGGAGAAACGCTTTCTGCCGAAGAGTTCGTGGTTTTAACGAAAGCGATAGAAGAGGTGAAACGTGGATAAGAAGATTTTAATATTGGCTTCCGGCAATAAAGCAAAGATGAAAGAGATAAAAGAACTTTTGCCGGAATTTAAAATAGTTGGGTATAAAGAACTCGGAGAGGACTTCGAGATAGAAGAGACCGGTAAAACGTTTTACGAAAACGCGTTGATAAAAGCCAAGACGATTGCCGAAAAATACGGGTTGCCCACTCTTTCGGACGATAGCGGATTGTGCGTCAAAGCGCTTGGAGGCGCGCCGGGTGTATACAGCGCGAGGTACGCCGGAACCGGCAACGACGAGGATAATAATCGCCTTTTATTGAAAAATCTCGAAGGCGTTAAAGACCGCGCCGCCAAGTTCGTTTGTTGTACGGTTTTTTATCTTCCGGACGGCAAAATTTTTACCGAAACGGGAGAAACCGAAGGCGAGATTCTGGAAAAAGAAGAGGGCGAAAACGGGTTTGGGTACGACCCCGTGTTCTATTCTTACGACTTGAAAAAGTCTTTCGGTAACGCTTGCGGAGAGGAAAAAAACGCCGTGTCCCACAGGGGCAGGGCAATGAACAAAATAGCGGCTATAATTTCAGAGAATTTGAAGTCGTAGAGTTTAATAATAAGTTAAAATTATGGGAAAAAACGTATTTTTAGCGAAGAAAGAAGACGGAGAACAAATTTCAAAGATTTTGGAAAGCGTTGTGGGGAACTCTCTTTTTACCATGGCGTATACTCGCCGTCCCGACGCCTACGAATCGTATATGAAAGAATCGGGGAAAGCGCGCGTTTACGTTCAAAAAGAAGGCGACAAAATCGCTCAGACGTGCGCCGTATTGATTCGTGATATGTACGTTAAAGGAAAGCCCACAAAAACGGGCTATATATGCGGACTGAAAAAGAATCCCGAATATAACGGAACTTCTGCGAACGGCTTAAAATTCTTTCGGTGCTTCAAAGAAGAGGACGCGGATTTGTTCTACTGTTGCGTTGTAAAGGATAATAAATTTCAACGGATGATTGAAAAAGATAGGAACATATTATATTCGAGAAAGATTACCGACTTAAAGACGTTTATGTTTAATCCGAACCAGAAAATAAAAGTCCCCAAGCATTTATATACTTTCAGACAAGCCAACGAAGGGGATATGCAAACCTTGTTGGCGTTTTTGAACGAAGAAGGCAAGAAGAAAGATTTTTTCCCCGTTATAAACTCTTTGGAACAGTTTTATAATCTGAAAATAGAGGATTTCTATCTGCTAATGGACGGAACCGATCTGCTGGCTACCGCCTGTTTATGGAACGTTTCATCGTACAAGCAATATACGGTTTTGAAATACGGCGCGTTAATAAAATTGCTGAGAGTTGCCAATCCTATCCTTCAAGCGCTGAAATACATAAGGCTCCCGAAGGAAAACGAATCTCTCGACTTCCCGTTTTTATCGTTTTTTATCAGCAAGAACGACGATTTAGTCAATTATAAAATTTTCTTAAACGAAATAAATAAGGTTGTATCGAAAGATTATGGTTATTTGTGTCTTGCGCTGCCCGAAAACCATTTTGCCATCGACGTTTTTAAGGAGATAAAAAACCTTAATATAGCAAGCACTCTATACGAAGTTAATTTTTCAAAGAACGTAAATGAAGATAAGTCAGCGGCTTATGGTAAAGTTTTCACTGAAAACGCTTTGTTATAAGTCCGATCTCTATCGGAATTTTTATAAATAAAAATTTTTGAAAAGATTGCTAAAAGCTGTAAGATTCAGAGGTTTTACGCTATGATTTACGGAAGACAAAATGAAAAGCCGCCGAAAAATCGGCGGCTTTAAATTACCTTTTATTACCTTTTAGATTACGCCCTTTCTACTTTTCCGCTCTTAATGCATCTTGCGCAAACGTATTCTTTGGAGACGGTGCCGTCAGCTTTTTTTACGTTGATTTTCTGAAGATTGGCCTCATAAGAACGGGGCGCTTTACGGTTGGAGTGGCTGACCGTGTTGCCCGAAAGTTTGCCTTTACCGCAAACGCTGCAAATTCTGCTCATATTTTTATCCTCCGCTTTTTTACGATTTTCAACAAAGGATACTTTAACATAATTTGAAATAAAATGCAAGTTTTTTTAAGGGGTTTTACAAATTTTTTGATTTATTCTTTTATTTAAAAGGAAAAAATTTCATTATTTCCCATCAAATCGTTGCAAAATTCATTTAAATAATGTAAAATGATAAAGAAATATAAGGAAAGGTATTATGTCGGTCAAAACTAATAATATTTACGGAAGAATAGTAATTTCGGACAATACTATAGAACGTTTTATTTCTCACGTTGCTATTGACAGTTACGGGATAGTTTCTTTCGTGCCTTCTAATTTTTGGCAGAAAATTATTGGTTTTTTCAAATACCGTTCCTTCGTAAGCGGTGTTAAAGTTCATACTTCGGGCGACAGAATTTATATCAATTTGTCCGTTATCGTCAAATACGGCGTTTCTATAAAAGCCGTTGTGGAAGCGTTAAAAGTTTCCGTAAAATATCGCGTTGAGAAATTTACCGGTATGATCGTCGATACTATGAACGTTTCCGTCATTGGCGTGGAGAAATAAAAAGCTTACAGATATTTATCGGAGTTTATTTATGAAAAAAACTATAAACGGTTCGGTATTGAAACAGATGATACTGAATGCGGCTAAGATATTGGAAATAAACAGGGCGACGGTTGACTCGCTTAACGTCTTCCCGGTACCCGACGGAGACACGGGAACGAATATGTCTTTAACCTTGCAGTCGGCGACTAAAGAAGTGCTTGCCTGCCCTACGAATAAAGTTCTCGACTTGTCGGAAGCTATAACCAAAGGCGCTCTTCGCGGCGCAAGAGGAAATTCCGGAGTTATACTTTCTCAGATACTTCGCGGTATGTGCAACGTGTTTAAGACTGTGGAAGAAATAGATATACGCACGTTTTCAGCCGCGCTTAAAAACGGCGCTGAAGTGGCGTACGGCGCAGTCAGTAAACCTAAAGAAGGCACGGTTCTTACCGTAATTCGCATGGTGGCTGAGACCGCTCAATCAATAAGAAGAAAATGCCCCGATTTCGAGACCTTCTTCACCGAAATAATAGAGGCCGGCAACGCGGCGTTGGAACTTACGCCTACTCTTCTTCCGGTACTTAAAAAGGCAGGCGTGGTAGACGCAGGCGGCAAAGGTCTTATGTTCGTTTTGGAAGGCATGCAGAAAGCCGTTCTCGGAGAAGATGTTAGCGGAGAAGTCGTCGTTCCCGTAGAGAAGCCTTCGGAAGGCGGTATAGAGCATGCGGATATCAGGAGTCTTGCAGAGATAGAATTTGCGTACTGTACGGAATTTTTTATAATAAACCTTAAAAAGAAAACCACGGTCGCCGATATAGAAAGATTTAAAGAATACCTTATGTCAATTGGCGATTCGGTTATAGTTATAGGCGATCTTGAATTCGTTAAAGTCCACGTTCACACAAACTCTCCGGGCGTTGCACTTACCAAGGCGCTGGAACTCGGCGAACTCGATAAACTCAAAATCGAGAACATGTTGGAGCAGAACCGCGCGCTTATAAGAAAGTATGAAGCGGAAAAGAAAGAAATGGGTATGGTGAGCGTTTCTGCCGGCGACGGCTTGTCAAGAATTTTCAAAGATCTTTCGGTCGACGCCGTTATAGAGGGTGGTCAGAGTATGAATCCCTCCGCAAGCGACATAGCCGACGCGGTACAGAAGATAAATGCGGACAACGTGTTCGTATTCCCCAACAACAAGAACATAATTTTGGCGGCAGAACAAGCAAAATCGTTAGTGGAAAACAGGACGATACACGTTATACCCACGAAGAATATTCCGCAAGGTTTCGCTGCGGCGTTGGCGTTTAATCCGGAACTTCCGGTAGACGAAAATAAGGCAAATATGATACACGCGCTGGACGCGGTAACCGTAGGTCAGGTAACTTACGCCGTAAGAAACACCAAACTTTACGGATTTGAACTTTCGGTCGGCGACATTATGGGTCTTGACAATAAAAAGATACTCGCAATCGGCAAAAACGTAGCAGACGTTACTTTGGAGCTCGTTGAGAAATTGAGAAGCGACGAAGAAATAATAACTCTTTACTACGGACAGGACGTAAGCGAAGAAGACGCTAACGCGCTAAGAGACCGGATTCAGGAAAAATATCCCGATTGCGACATAGAACTTCATTATGGCGGTCAACCGATTTATTACTATTACATTGCTTTGGAATAAAAACTTGCGGGAAAGAAAATTCTTTCCCTTTTTTTTATGGAACTTACAAAATTAAAGGGCGTCAGCGAGGCGCGAGAAAAAGAACTTAACGACTTGGGAATTTACGATACCGCAGATTTAGTGCGGTATTTTCCGCGCGCTTATCTTGATTTACGCGAAAAACAACTTTTAAAATACGCTTACCATAACGACGTGGTTTTGACTTACGGTAAGGTGGTAAGCCCCGTGCAGTCTAGGTTTTTTCGCCGCGGCAGGGGAGCGATGGTCAAAGCCTATTGCGAACAGGAAGGGTTTACTTTCTCCGTCGTGTGGTATAATATGCCGTACGTCGCTCAGAAGATTAAGGTCGGGGAAGAATATCTGTTTTACGGAAGAGTTCGCTCCGACAAGTTTGAAGTAAGTTTAGCTAACCCTTCTTTCGAGCCGATGGACAAAAATTTTCGGCTCAAAGGCATTGTGCCGCAGTATAAATTAAAAGGGAAATTAAATCAAAAAACGGTCAGAGACCTCGTTCGGCTTGCCGTTGATATAGAAAAACCTAAAAGCGTTATACCGCTGTCAATGAGAGCGAAATACGGGCTTTCCGATCTTTATTCGGCTTTTCGTGAAGTGCATAATCCTTCCGGCGTGCAGTCTCAAAGAGACGCGGCGGACAGGATAGCGGTGGAAGAATATTTTTCTCTTATATCTGCTTTCAAAATAATAAAGGGCAGCAACGAACAGGTAAGGGTCAACAAATACGAGTGCCCCTCTCAGGAACTGATAAGATTTATAAGCGCGAGATTTCCGTTCGACTTTACCGAAGGTCAGAAGAAAGCGGTAAACGAAATATATAGCGATATGACGGGCGCGTCGGTTATGAACAGGCTCGTTCAAGGCGACGTCGGAAGCGGCAAGACCGCTGTTGCTCTTTCCGCTATATTTATTGCGGTGGCAGGCGGTTATCAAGCGGCTTTTATCGCCCCGACCGAAGTTCTTGCAAGGCAGAATTATAACGCCGTGAAATCGTGTTTTATCGAGGCGGAAGTTGCGCTTCTCACCGGGTCTACGCCTGCCAAAGAGAAGAAACAGATAAAAGAGGACCTTAAAAGCGGCAAAATAAAAATAGTTTCGGGAACTCACGCGTTACTTACGGAAGACGTGGAGTTTTGCAATCTTTCCTTGTGCGTTTGCGACGAACAACAGCGCTTCGGTGTGGCGCAGAGGAGCGCGCTGCTGAATAAAGGCGTTACGCCCGACGTATTGGTAATGAGCGCTACGCCTATTCCGAGAACGCTGTCGCTTATATTTTACGGGGATCTGGACGTTACGACCATAACGGATAAACCGCGAAACCGTATTCCCGTACAGACGAACGTGGTTCCGGAAAGCAAGTACGACGACATGATAGGCTTTATCAGGAAAGAACTTTCCGTCGGAAGACAGGCGTATTTCGTCTGCCCTAAGATAGAAGGGGACGAAGATAGCGAACTTATAAGCGTTACCGAACTTTACGACGAATTGAAAGAAAGGTTGTCGGGATTTTCCGTAGGGTTGCTTCACGGTAAGATGAAGGATAAAGAAAAGAACGCCGTAATGCAGGATTTTAAAGATAAAAAGTACGACGCGATAGTTTCCACCACTGTTATAGAAGTGGGGATAGACGTTCCCGACGCTACCGTAATGGTGATTTATAACGCAGAGAGATTCGGGCTTTCGCAACTGCACCAACTTCGCGGCAGGGTAGGAAGGTCGGATATAAAGAGTTATTGTTTTTTGCTTTCGGCAAAAGCGACCGAGGAAGGCTCCGAAAGATTGAAAATAATGGAAAAGACTTCCGACGGGTTTAAAATATCCGAATACGATTATAAACTTCGCGGTTCCGGAGATTTTATGGGCAACCGTCAAAGCGGAAAATTTATGAGCGATTTAGGGTTTCTCGACTATTCTACGGAATCCATTTTCCTCGCAAAAAAATTAAGCGACGAAGCGTTCGATTCCGGTATAGACGTATCGGAAATAAAGCGCGTAGCGTTACAAAAATACGATAAATTAAAAGATATTTCTATGAACTGATATGGAAGGATTGATTGTTAAAAGAGGACTCAGCGGCAACGCGCTGAAAATAATTGCGCTATTTTCTATGACGTTAGACCACATCGGCGTAATGATCTTTCCTAAATACGTTATTTTCAGGATTCTGGGGCGCGTGGCGATGCCCGTGTTTGCCTTTATGATTGCAGAAGGTTGCACTTATACAAGGCGGAAAGCGGTGTATTTTGGTTCCGTATTCGGCATAGGGCTTATTTGCGTTATCGGTTATCTCGTTTCGCTTGGAACGTTGTATCTGAATATTCTTATAACGTATTCCTTTTCGATAGCTATAATTTACGGTTTGCAATACGCTCTCCGCTCTGAAAACAAGGCGGCTTTTCTTATCCCGACGGCAATAACGTTGCTCTCTGTTTTTTTGAATTATATATTGCCTTATCTTACGGGAAAAGACGAGTGGAGCGTGGATTACGGTTTTTTCGGAACGCTGTTACCGGTTATGATATATCTCGTTAAAGATTTTCGCCTTAAACTCGTTTCCGTTGCTTTGGGGCTTACGTTAATCGCTATAAATTCGCCGCTCGGCATTGTTCAATGGTGGTCTTTCGCTTCGCTTTTATTTTTGATTTTCTACGACGGAACGCGAGGGAAGTTCAGATTAAAATATCTTTTCTACATTTATTATCCGTTGCATATCGTCGCCATTTACGGCGTCTCTTTATTATTATAATTATGATTCTTATAAAAACCGCAATTTTTTGCAAAAACGCAAAAAATTGCGGTTTTTATATTGCAAAAAAATTGCTAAAAATTCAAAAATGGTGTAAAATTAAAAAGTAAAAAATATTAAAAATAACAAAAGTGGGGTTTTTCAATGAAATACGGGTATATAAAAACGGCGGCTGTTACGCCGGAAATTCGCGTCGCCGACGTTGAGTTTAACGTCGCCAATATCATTGGTTGCATAAGAAAAGCGGACGAGAAGGACGTGGAGCTTTTGGTTTTTCCCGAACTTTGTATAACCGGGTACACTTGCGGCGATCTCTTTTATTCCGAAGTTTTGTTGAATGCCGCCGTCGACGGGTTAAAAGAGGTAGCCGAGTCTACTAATGGGGTAAAAACGCTGGTGTTTGTCGGGCTTCCTTTTAAGTTGGACGGAAGGCTTTACAACGTTGCGGCGGCGATTTGCGACGGAAAAGTTTTGGGACTTATTCCGAAAACTTTTATACCGAATTATAACGAGTTTTACGAGAAGAGATATTTCGGTAGGTACGAGGGCGATGTCCGTTCGGTGAGATTGGAAGGCGTACAAGACGATTTGCCTTTCGGAACCGAGTTGATTTTTGCGGACGCCGAAAATAAAGATTTTAAAGTTTGCGCCGAGATATGCGAGGACTTATGGGTTGTTTCGCCTCCGTCTTTAAATCACGCGACGGCAGGCGCTACCATCATAGTAAACCTTTCTTGCAGCGATGAAATAATCGGCAAAGCGGAATATCGCAGAAACCTCGTCAAAATGCATTCCGCAAAGATAACTTCAGGCTACGTTTACGCGGACGCAGGAGATGGAGAATCTACTACCGACATGGTTTTTGCCGGGCATAATTTAATTGCGGAAAACGGCGTTATACTATCCGAATCGGAGTTGTTTAACAGCGGTTTTACCGTCGCGGAAATTGACGTATCATTTATAAATTACGAACGGGGAAAGACCTTCAATTACGAGTTTAATAACGAAAAACGGTATTACGAGGTGAAATTTCGGGCATTTAGAGATACGCTTCCTACGAGAAAATATGAAAAGACGCCTTTCGTACCGATAGAAAAAAGCGATCTCGATTCGCGTGCGGAACTAATTCTTTCTATGCAGGCGGAAGGGCTTAAAAAGAGGGTTAAACATACTAACGCAAAAACTCTCGTTTTAGGACTTTCCGGCGGACTCGATTCCACGCTCGCTATCCTCGTTGCGGTTACCGCTATGAGTAAATTAGGGCGCAACTTAAAGGACGTAATAGCCGTTTGTATGCCGTGTTTCGGCACGACTTCCCGTACTTTCGATAATTCCGTAAAACTTGCAAAGTCTTTGGGAGTATCGCTAAAAAAAGTGGATATATCGAAGTCCGTAACGCGGCATCTTAAAGATATAGGGCACGGTTTAGATAAGCTTGACGTTACTTATGAAAACGCACAGGCGAGAGAACGTACGCAGGTCCTTATGGATATAGCTAACCAAACGGGCGGTCTTGTGGTCGGTACGGGCGACCTTTCCGAACTCGCTTTGGGTTGGTCTACCTATAACGGCGATCATATGAGTATGTACGCGGTAAACTCTTCCGTGCCTAAGACGTTAGTCAGGCATATAGTCGGATATTATGCGAGTAAAAGTCGCGGTAAACTGAAAGCTGTTCTTACGGATATTCTCGACACGCCTGTAAGTCCTGAATTATTGCCGCCTGAAAACGGCGTTATTTCGCAAAAAACGGAGGATATAGTCGGTCCGTACGTTTTGCACGATTTCTTTTTATATAATATCGTAAGACGTGGATTTTCCCCTTCTAAAACGTATTATCTTGCAGTTAAAACGTTTGAAAATGAGTTTGACAAAGATACGGTGCTCAAATGGCTTAAAACGTTTATTAAGCGGTTTTTTGCGCAACAATTCAAGCGTTCCTGCGTGCCGGACGGGGTGAAAGTAGGGTCTCTTACGTTATCTCCTCGCGGAGATTGGAGGATGCCGTCCGACGCTTGTGCAGAAGTCTGGCTTAAAGATTTAGAGGAAATCGTTGATTAATTACTTGACGAACGCGCCGTTAATTTTATATAATAAAGTAAATCAAAAGAGAAATACCAAGAGAACGTTATGAAAGTTATAATTTGCAAAGATTATGAAGAAATGAGCGATAAGGCGGCGGAAATCGTTATTTCGGAAGTCAGAAAAAATCCGTCGGCAGTGCTTGGACTCGCAACGGGAACTACGCCTCTCGGTTTATATTCGAAAATGATTGAAGATCACAAAAAAAACGGGACGAGTTATAAAGACGTGCGCGCGGTTAACCTCGACGAGTACGCCGGTCTCGATTGTTCTTCCGATCAAAGTTACGTTTATTTCATGCGTAAAAACCTTTTCAACGGTCTCGATATAAAACTCGAAAATACTTATATCGAAAACGGCAAGGCGGAGGACGAATGCGCGAGATACAACGCCCTTTTGGACAAGCTCAGACAAGACGTTCAGATTCTCGGAATAGGTTCCAACGGCCATATTGCGTTCAACGAACCGGGAACTTCTTTCGATAGCGTAACTCACACGGTCGCGCTTACCGAAAGCACTATAAAAGATAATTCAAGATTATTTAAAAGCATAGACGAAGTTCCGAAGAGAGCGTTTACGATGGGGCTTAAAAACATTATGAACGCGAAGAAAAACGTTATTCTGGTCAGCGGAAAAAACAAGGCGAAAGCCGTTTACGGGCTCGTTAAAGGCGAAATCACCGAGCAGGTTCCGGCGAGCATACTTCAAAAGCACAACGACTGCGTTCTTATTTGCGACGAGGCCGCGGCTGAATTGATAAAATAAGTTTTTTAATTTCAGATAGCGAAAAAAAATAAAAAGGAGTTAATTTTATGAAAAAATATGTATGTCCGATCTGCGGATACGTTCACGAAGGGGATAATCCTCCGGAGGCTTGCCCGATTTGTAAATGTCCGGGTGCAAAATTCACGGTACAATCGGAATTGTCTTGGGCGGCTGAACACGTCGTCGGTATAGCTAAAGGCGTAGATCCTGAAATCGTTGAAGGACTTCGTCAAAACTTTAACGGAGAATGTTCCGAAGTCGGGATGTATCTGGCGATGGCGCGCGTAGCGTACAGAGAAGGATATCCCGAAGTAGGCGCATACTATGAAAAAGCGGCTTTCGAAGAGGCGGAGCACGCTGCAAAGTTTGCAGAACTTTTGGGCGAAGTCGTTACCGATTCCACCGAAAAGAATCTCAAGATGAGAGTAGACGCCGAAAACGGTGCGACCATGGGCAAGACCGAATTAGCTAAAAAGGCAAAAGCTTTGAATCTTGACGCAATCCACGACACGGTTCACGAAATGGCGCGCGACGAAGCCCGCCACGGCAAAGCGTTTTTAGGTTTGCTTAACAGATATTTCGGTAAATAAAATCGCATCAGCCTTACTTGAAAAAGTGGGTTTCGCGCTATGGTACTTAAAAACGGAACGGTCGGATTTAAATTCATATCCGACCGTTTTTTTCGTCATAATTATGCTTGCGAAGAGTGTTTCAAGGCAAATCCATCGGATTTTCGGGTAGATATTTACTTTTGTGAAAAAATAGTGAGTTTTGTGATATGTGGGTTATATTTTAATAAATTCTCAAAAAATATTGTAAAGAAAACTTGACATTGTTAAAATTGTGTGTTATTATAAAAATGTTAAGAAAACTTTACATATAATATTTTGGAGGTATTTATGGAAAAAAATGAAGCATTACAAAAAGCGAACTCAAAAAAGGCAATCGTGGGCGAGTTTGAAAAAAATGAAGTGAATAAAGGATTATGGATTTCTCTAATTATTACCGGCATAATTGCCACCATCCTTGTATTTGCTGAATGCGCTCAAAGACATTGGACCGGTGGCTTCGCGATTGGAATGATTTGCTATGGTTGGGCGTCTTTGCAATACACATTTCAATTTTGCTTAGCGCGCCGACCTTGGCAGGTTTTAATTGGTTCTGTCTTACACGGTTTAGCATTTGTTGCCTGCTTGGTTTTTTATATTTTATTCAGTGTAGGTATTTTATAGATGAATAGTTTGGTGTTACATAATAGATTAAAAGAATATAGGTTAAAATCAAAGTTATCACAACAAGAACTTGCGGAAAAAGTTGGTACGACAAGACAGACAATCATCGCTATAGAAAAGGGCGTTTTTAATCCAACCGCAAAATTAGCACTTTTGCTTGCTTATGCATTGGATTGCAGTTTTGAAGAATTATTTTATTTTTAACAGCAATACTTTATATAATTTGAAAAGCCGGTCATTATAGTTTCCGGTAAATTACAACCGCCACCCTGAAGAGGGTGGCGGTTGTTTTGGTAGCCCCACGGAGAATCGAACTCCGGATTCCGCCTTGAGAGGGCGGCGTCTTAACCGCTTGACCATGAGGCCGTATATTAAATTGTTAAATATTCTCCGTGCCCACGGAGAAGCATCTCCGCAAATAAATTTGCTACGATGGTCTTTGCTTGCGCTACGACCGAACTCCGGATTCCGCCTTGAGAGGGCGGCGCACAAAACCCTTGACCATGAGGCCGTATATTAAATTGTTAAATATTCTCCGTGCCCACGGAGAAGCATCTCCGCAAATAAATTTGCTACGATGATCTTTGCTTGCGCTACGACCGAACTCCGGATTCCGCCTTGAGAGGGCGGCGCACAAAACCCTTGACCATGAGGCCGTATGTTAGCAAGAGTTATTCTATCATAATAATTTTTTGCAAGTAATTTTGAATAAAAATAAAAAAACCCCGCGTAGGTCGACGGAAAAGAAATAATAACCCGATTTTTCAACGGGCGAATATCGCGCTTATTGCTTTTGACATCTCTTTATTAACGGTTGCGAATTAACAAACCAAGAGCACCGCGCCGCAATAAGACGGCGATTTCTGATTATTCATTTGTGGATTTTTTTGACCTTTCCTATCGTGCCATGCAGGTTAATTTAATTGTAGCAAATTCTTTCGGATTTTGCAATACTTTGATTTGACTTTTACTGCGTTTTGCTTTATATTTTATGTGAAAAACTTTATAAAAATTTAACAAATGAAAAAATTCGTTAATTTTCGCCCTGTATTGGTTGCAGCCATAGCTTTTATTCTCGGGATAATTTCCGTTTACGCTGCAATAATATCTGATTACGTTATCAGCGCCGCGGTGGGGGTAATATCCGTCGCGGTACTCGTTTTATTTTTGTATTTTTCAACGTCTAAATTTTCAAGAAAGGCAAAACTTGCCGTTACGTTGGCGTTTTTATTGGTGCTTGCCTTGGGCGGTTTTAGATTTTACGCCGAAACGCGGTCTTATGAAAACGCAAATTTAAGCGGACATTACCTTGAAATTTCAGGCAAGGTAAAAGAGGTGAAAGATAATAACGGCGGAGAATACGCCGTTATAAAAGACGTCCGTTTCAGCGGCGCGCTGTCGGGTACAACGAAATACTGTATCTCTTTGAGCGTAAACGGTTATTCAGGTCTCAGAATAGGCGATAAAATAACCTTTTCCGCAGTAATAAATGACAGAGATTTGTTTTACGACGGGAAATTTTCCGCTTCTGCGGTCGCGGAGAAAATAAAATATTCTGCTTCCGTGTTCTCCGGTAATATCGAAATAAAAGACAATTCGCCTGACTTTTTCGAGAGGATAAATCTTTCTTTTTACGACGCTCTTAAGAAAGGACTGTCCGGAAACGAGTTTGCCATAGGTTATGCGCTTTTGACAGGAAATTCCGATTATATGACTGAAGACGTTATCGAGTCTTTCAGAAGTGCCGGCGTGGCGCATATTTTTGCAGTTTCCGGACTACACGTCGGATTTTTGGCTGCTGCGGTTGCATTTATTCTCAAAAAGCTGCGAGTTAACAGATATTTATCTGCGATAACGCTTCTATTGTGTTTCATCTATTCGGGCGTATGTGGGTTTACCTCTTCCTCTTTGCGTGCGGCGATAATGTTTTCCGTTTTGGGTTTTGCGCCTATCGTCGGCAAGCGATACGACGGGTTGTCTTCTATTTCTCTTGCAGCGATAATAATTTTGGCAATTTCTCCGGCGCAGTTATTCTGTCCGGGATTTCTGCTTTCCTTTTCAGTGGTTATAAGTTTGAGCGTGGCGGCGCCCGTCCTTTCGGGTATTCTGAAGAAAATTTTCAGATTTCTTTCGGAAAAGATTTGCTCCGTTTTAGCGGCTTGTATAAGCGCGCAAGTTGCCGGCATCCCCATTTGTTTGTTCTTTTTCGGCAATTTTTCCTTAATAGCGGTTTTTGTAAATATGCTGCTTATTCCGATTATCGGATTTATATTCGTATTTCTTTTCGTTTGTACAGTATTCGCAATGATCGGCGCGGCGAGGGTATTCTTGTTTTTACCGGACGTTATACTTACCGCGCTTCGTTATGCGATAACGTTTTTCGATTACGAAATATTCCTTGTCTGCGGTTTTACTTTCGGTGGATTTTCCGTCTTTTACTATCTTATAATTCCTGTATTCGGAGGGCTTTTCAACTTAAAAAGGCGCGTTAAATTAATAGTTTGTTTACTGCTTGCGGCGATAGTCGCCGTAGGCGTTACCGTTAAAACGGTGTCGTATAACGAGAAATACAAGATAACGGCGGTGGGAACCGGAAGTTTTTGCGCTTCTATGATAAGAAAAAACGACGAAAATCTTTTGGTTGTCAGCAAAATGGAATATTCTTTTTCGCTTTCGAGACTTAAAAAGGTTGTTGAAAGAGACGGCATAAAAGAAGCGAAAATTTTGATACTTAATCTTGACAAAAACGTCGATATTCAAGTTGCCGTAAGTAAGTTTTACGACCTTTTTGCCGTTAAGGACGTATACTGTTACGGGGAGGAAGATTTTTCCCAAAAGAACCTTATAAGCATACTCTTTAAGGATGTGAGGTTGTATTATATAAGCGACGGATTCGGTATGAATTTTTGCGGCGCGAAGTGCCGGGTGGAAAACGACGGAAAATGTTTTATACTTGACACAGACAGCACGGCTGTCGCCGTATATTCCGAACTTGCGGAAGATACGTTTTCCGTTTCTGCAACTCCGGATATAGTAATATGTTACGATAAGGCGGAATATATTTACGCTGCCTATTCGCCGAGAGAAATAATTACTTATATTAAGACCGGAGATTTTGATAACACGGTACTTAAAGGGAACCTGACCGTTTGTTGTAATTGACCGAATTTTCGTTAAGTCGCGTGTTTATTGTTGCAAACGGGAATAAAAAGTGGTAAAATATAAAAA
>CAJOMM010000013.1 GCA_905235765.1 uncultured Clostridia bacterium | reverse complement strand
TTTTAAGCGGAAACTTTATCAGTTTGTTTGACAAACGGTTTTTGTAGGCGTAAAATATGGGTATCGATGAGCAAAGGCGTTCATTGTAAGTTTTCTTACGGTGAGCGCTTTTTTTGTTTTTAAATTCTTTTTAGCGGAGTTATATAATGTTAACAGAAGGTAAAGTCAGAATTCCGTCGGGGTGTGCGATCTCTGCGGTTATTTCAAAAGACGGTAAAAAAATGACGGGCGAAAAAATCATTGAAAGTATGATTCCGATGCACGACCGTAGCAACGGTTTGGGCGGCGGTTTCGCAGGATACGGTATTTACCCCGAATATAAAGAACACTATTGCTTACATATTTTCTTTAACGATAAATACAGAATTGAAGAGTGTGATAAAATACTGAAAGATTCTTTCGAAATCGTTAAAGCGGAAATAATTCCCACGCGGAAAATTCCGCAAATTACCGACGAACCTATAATAATGCGATATTTCGTTTCGCCGCGCGTCTCGCTTTTAAGGTCTTTGCAAATCGACGAAAAAGAGTTCGTGGTGAGAGTGGTGATGAAAATCAATACCGAAGTGGACGGCGCTTACGTCTTTTCAAGCGGAAAAAATATGGGCGCTTTTAAGGCGGTGGGATTTCCGGAAGACGTCGGCAGATTTTATAAACTCGACGAGTACGAGGGATATTCCTGGACGGCGCACGGAAGGTACCCGACCAACACCCCGGGCTGGTGGGGTGGCGCGCATCCGTTCGGACTTCTGGATTATACGGTAGTCCATAACGGAGAAATATCTTCCTACGACGCCAACCGCCGATTTATCGAAATGTTCGGATATAAATGTACCTTGCAAACGGACACCGAAGTTATAACTTATATTGCCGACTATCTTTTAAGAAGACAAGGACTTACGCTTTCCGAAACCGCGTCTGTGGTGGCGGCGCCCTTTTGGAGCACGATAGAAAAACAGCCCGAAAAAGAACGTGAAAAACTTAAATATTTAAGGACTATCTTTTCAAGTCTGTTGATAACGGGGCCGTTTTCTATTATTTTAGGTTTTAACGGCGGACTTATGGCGCTTAACGACCGCTTAAAACTTCGGTCAATGGTCGTCGGCGAATATGAGGACAAGGTTTTTATAGCGAGTGAAGAAGCGGCTATCCGCAAAATGGAAATAAACGCGAAAAACGTTTACGCCCCTGCCGGCGGAGAGCCCGTGATTGTGAAAGTTAAAGAAGGTAATTACTGATGAGTATAAACTACATATATCCGGAATTTGAAGTTGTAAGAAGAGATGATAGGTGTATTCGTTGCAGAGTTTGCGAAAGGCAATGCGCTAACGAAGTTCACCGTTACGACGCAGACGAAGGCGTTATGATTTCCGACGAAATTAAGTGCGTAAACTGTCAACGTTGCGTTTCTTTATGCCCCACGCGTGCCTTAAAAATCGTAAAAAGCGACTGTGTGTTGCGCGAAAACGCTAATTGGAGCAACCAGACGATAAAGGAAATTTATAAACAAGCGGATAGTGGCGGCGTATTATTATCGTCTATGGGAAACCCCAATCCGCTGCCCGTTTATTGGGATAAAATTCTGATAAACGCTTCTCAGGTAACCAACCCTCCGATAGACCCGTTAAGGGAACCTATGGAAACGAAAGTGTTTTTAGGCAAAAAGTCCTCGCCTATAGAACGGGACGCAAGCGGCAATCTTAAAAACAATCTTACTCCGCAGATAGAACTCGATATGCCGGTAATGTTTTCGGCGATGAGCTACGGTTCTATTAGTTATAACGCGCATAAAAGTTTAGCGCTTGCCGCAAAAGAACTCGGCATTTTATACAACACCGGCGAAGGGGGACTTCACGAAGACTTTTACGTTTACGGCGAAAACACCATCGTTCAGGTGGCGTCGGGGCGTTTCGGCGTGCACGAAAACTTTTTACAAGCCGGTAAGGCTATAGAAATAAAAATGGGGCAAGGCGCGAAACCGGGTATCGGCGGACACCTTCCCGGCACGAAAATCGTCGGGGACGTGGCTAAAACCCGTATGATTCCCGAAGGTAGCGACGCGATTTCTCCTGCGCCACATCACGATATTTATTCTATCGAAGATTTAAGACAGCTCGTTTATTCGCTTAAAGAAGCGACGGCTTATAAAAAGCCCGTTATAGTCAAAGTGGCGGCGGTACATAATATCGCGGCGATAGCCAGCGGTATTGCAAGAAGCGGCGCAGACGTTATTGCGATAGACGGTTTCCGCGGCGGAACGGGCGCCGCGCCGACGAGGGTAAGAGATAACGTCGGGATTCCGATCGAATTAGCCATTGCTTCGGTCGATAAAAGGCTTCGCGACGAGGGAATAAGAAACAACGTTTCGCTTGTGGTCGGCGGAAGTATAAGGTCTGCCGCAGACGTCGTAAAAGCGATAGCTTTGGGCGCGGACGCTTGTTATATTGCGACGGCTGCGCTTTTGGCGCTCGGCTGTCATCTTTGCAGAACTTGTCAGACGGGTAAATGCAACTGGGGTATCGCCACGCAAAGACCGGAACTCGTTAAGCGCCTTAATCCCGAAATAGGAAAGGAAAGACTTGTAAACCTTATGACGGCGTGGAAACACGAAATAAAAGAACTTATGGGCGGAATGGGAATAAATTCCATAGAAGCTTTGCGCGGTAACCGATTGATGCTGCGCGGTATAGGATTAAACGAAAAGGAGCTTGAGATTCTCGGTATCTCACACGCGGGGGAATGAAAAAAATTTACGTAAACGAAAAATGGTGTTTGGGGTGTAGACTTTGCGAATATAACTGCGCTTTTGCAAATTCAGGCGAAACCGATATGGTGAAAGCATTAAAGGGCAAACCCGTAAAACCGCGTATACACGTCGAGGAAGACGGAAAAATTACCTACGCCGTTTCTTGTCGGCATTGCGAAGATCCTTTGTGCGTAAAGAGTTGTATTTCCGGCGCGTTATCAAAAACGGACGGTGCGGTGAAGATAGACAAAAACAAGTGCGTGGGCTGTTTTACCTGCGTTCTCGTTTGTCCTTACGGCGCGATATCCGTGCAAGAGGAGACGGCGGCGACCAAGTGCGAATTATGTCTTTCAAACAGTTGCGGCTCGCCGGCGTGCGTAAAAGGTTGTCCGAATAAAGCGATCGTATACGAGGAGCGTTAATATGAAAAATTACGTTATTATAGGCGGAGGCGTCGCTTCCGTCGCTTGCATCGAAGGAATAAGAAGCGTAGATAAGGAAGGTAAAATTTATCTTATTTGCGGCGAAAAGCGGCCGACTTACTGCCGTCCTCTTATTTCTTACTATCTGGAAGGCAGAACGGATTTTGAAAAAATGCAATATCGCCCTGCCGATTTTTACGAAAAAAACGGCTGCGAACTGGTTTTTGCAACCGCCGAAAAAATCGACGAAAAAAATAAAACGGTTACGGCGGACGGCAAAAATTATAAATATGACAAGTTGCTCGTTGCGACGGGATCTTCCTCTTTCGTTCCGCCTTTTCCGGGGCTTTCAGACGTCAAAAACAAATTTACGTTTATGACGGAGAGCGACGCGGAATCTCTGAACGGCGTAATAAACGAAAATTCGCGCGTTCTGATAATAGGCGCGGGGCTTATAGGGTTAAAATGCGCGGAAGGACTGGCAGGCAGAGTTAAAAGCATAACCGTTTGCGATCTGGCGACGAGAGTTCTGTCAAGTATTCTTGACGAGGACTGCGCCCCGTATATGCAGGCTGTTCTCGAAAAAAACGGCATCTCTTTTATGCTGGGAGACAGCGCGGCTGAATTTAACGGCAATACGGCGCACATGAAAAGCGGCGGAGAATTGGAATTTGACGTTTTGGTCTTGGCGTTAGGCGTCCGCGCGAACGTTTCCCTCGTTAAAGATATCGGCGGAACGGTAAACCGCGGTATCGTCGTAAACGAATTTATGGAGACGAGTATAAAAGACGTGTATTCCGCAGGGGACTGCGCGGAAGGTTACGACGCGTCGATAAAAGGCAACAGAATCCTCGCTTTGTTTCCGAGCGCTTATGCGGAAGGTTTTACCGCAGGCGCGAATATGGCAGGAGAAAGCAGGAAACTTCTCAACGAATTTCCGCTTAACTCTATCGGCTTTTTCGGACTCCACGTGATGACGGCAGGCGCCTACGTCGGGGAAATGACGGAAATTAAAACCGAAAGCGGAATTAAACGCCTTTTTATAGATAACGATAAACTCGTAGGTTTTATAATAATAGGGGACGTAAAGGGAGTCGGTATTTATACGAATATGATTCGCGAAGGAACGCCCGTTTCTTCGGTAAACGAAGAAATACTTATAAACTCGCCTTCTCTCGCGATTTTTAGTCCTGAAATTCGTGCAAAAATTCTTGGGAGTGTGGTATAATGTATAAAATAGACGCTAAAGATGCGGAGTTCGGCGAATTAAACGCAAAAATCCGCGAAGTTTCTGACGACGTTAAAATTGAAAACTGCTTAGGTCAGAGATTTATCGCCGCCGGTCTTTCCGGCAAAAACGTGGAAATATCCGGTACGCCGGGCAATGCGTTGGGCGCATACCTTAACGGTTCTTCGGTTTTCGTGTTCGGTAACGCGCAGGACGCTGTGGGCGACACCATGAACGAAGGTAAAATAGTGGTTCACGGAAATATCGGGGATTGCGTAGGTTACGCCATGCGCGGTGGCAAAATTTTCGTTAAAGGCAACGCCGGTTATCGCGCCGGTATTCACATGAAAGCGTATAAAGAAAAATTTCCGGCGCTTATCATCGGGGGCTCGGCAGGCAGTTTTCTCGGCGAATATCAGGCGGGCGGAATTATTATCGTTTTAGGACTTAACGCCGACAAAAAAATTATAGGCAACTTCCCGTGTACGGGGATGCACGGCGGTAAAATGTTTTTGAGAACGAACGGCAAAGACCTTAATTTCCCCAAAAACGTCAACTATAAAACCGCCGATAAAGACGATATGACGGAAATTTATCCGTATATCAAAGAATTTTGCTCTTATTTCGGTTACGACGAAAAAGAAATTTTAGATTCCGAATTCACCCTCATAACTCCCGACAGTAATAATCCGTATAAGCAAATGTACGTCGGGAACTAAATTAAGGAAGGTTTAAGATGTATTCACAAAGCGAAGTCTTGGAATTTGTAAAAGAAGAGGACGTAAAATTTATTAAGCTTGCTTTTTGCGACGTTTTCGGCAAACAGAAGAACGTTTCTATAACCGATAACGAACTTTCAAGGGCTTTTAAATTCGGCGTTGCGATAGACGCTTCGGCGATCAGAGGTTTCGGCGACGAAGCGAGGTCCGATCTCTTTTTACACCCCGACCCTTCTACGCTTGCCGTTTTACCGTGGCGACCGGAACACGGCAGAGTGGTCAGGATGTTTTGCGATATATCTTATCCGGACGGCACTCCTTTCGAATCCGATTCGCGATTGATTCTTAAAAATGCCATTAAATTTGCGGAGAGTTACGGATTAACCTTTTCCTTCGGTTCGGAAATGGAATTTTATCTTTTCAATCTGGACGAAAAGGGGAACAGAACTGACGAACCTTACGATCGCGCGAGTTATATGGACGTTGCGCCCGAAGACAAAGGCGAAAACATACGTCGCGAAGTTTGTCTGACTCTCGAACAAATGGGAATATTTCCCGAAAGTTCTCACCACGAAGAAGGCGCCGGTCAGAACGAAATAGATTTTAAGTATTCGGACGCGCTCACCGCCGCCGACAACGCGATAACCTTCCGTCAGGTCGTTTCCTCCGTGGCGAACAGAAACGGTCTTTTCGCGGATTTTTCGCCTAAGCCCGTTAAAAACGCTCCCGGCAACGGCTTTCATATCAATTTTTCGGTCAA
This sequence comes from uncultured Clostridia bacterium, assembly GCA_905235765.1. Classification (GTDB taxonomy): domain Bacteria; phylum Bacillota; class Clostridia; order Christensenellales; family Borkfalkiaceae; genus UBA1259. The sequence continues at coordinate 12,362 of CAJOMM010000013.1, read as the reverse complement.
AGATAAAAACGGCAAAGAGGTTTCTTCAAATTGTATCGCAGGCATATTGAACCGAATTGAAGACTGCACGGTGTTTTTCAACAATACGGAGGAGTCTTATAAAAGGCTCGGCTCAAATAAGGCGCCTGCCTTTATTTCCTGGTCGAAAGAAAATCGCTCGGAGCTTATAAGAATACCTGCGGCTTTCGGCGAATTCAAACGCGCGGAACTCCGCTCTCCGGATCCGCTCGCAAATCCGTATATCGCTTTTGCGTTAATGATTTATGCCGCCGTTGGCGGTGTGGTGAACGGTGAAATTTTACCTCCTGCCGCCGATTTCAACCTATATAAAGCGGATGCGGAAACGCTCAGCAAATTCAAAAAACTTCCGACTTCTCTTGATGTCGCCAAGCAAAAAGCGGCGGAAAGTCAATTTATAGAAAAATATTTGCCGAAGTCAATAGTTTCGGCGTATACGAAATAAGCAAAAAGGAAATTTATGTCATTAAAAGAACACGTTTACAGCGTTCTTATCGTTTCGGCTTCCGAGAGTTTTAACTCTAACGTCCTGCCGTTTTTGCCCGAAGCGACCTTCACCCCCGTAAACTTTGCGCATAGCGTAAGCGAGGCGCAAAGAATAGCCGCCGAACGCTTTTACGACCTACTTATTATAAATACTCCTCTTCCCGACGATTTTGGTTCCAAATTCGCGATAGACGTATCGAATAAAAGTCCGTCCGTAGTTCTTTTATTCGTCAGGAGCGACAACTATCACGACGTTTACGATAAAGTTAGCGATTTCGGAGTGTTTACGGTAAGAAAGCCTCTTCCTTCTCAAAACGTTACGCAGGCGTTAGATTTTATAAAGGCAACGCGCGAAAGACTTCGCAGGATGGAAAAGAAAACGGTTTCTCTTGAAGAAAAAATGACGGAAATAAAAATCATCAACCATGCAAAGTGGACGCTTATAGAGTCGCGGAATATGTCCGAAGAGGACGCCCACCGCTATATCGAAAAGCAAGCGATGGACAGGTGCGTTTCAAAACGCCAAATAGCCGAAGAAATTTTAAGAACTTATAAATAAAACGGATTATCGACTTTAATAATTAAAAACGCGCTGACGGCGGAGCAATTTTGCTCCGCCGTCAAAGTTAAGTACGATTGTTAAATTCAGATAGTAATTATTTTATTCGAGTAGTCCTCTTGAAAATAGTCGTCTATGTCGTGATTGCTGACGATATAATCCACGTCTTTCATAGAACATAACCGAAAAGGCGAAGTCGTATCGAACTTCGTGCTGTCGCAAAGGAATATTTTTTTCGTGGCGTTTGCCATCATGCAAAGCCGCAGATAGTTTTCCTGTTCGAATATGTCGTAAATCTCCCCGTTTTTATTGACGGAGTGGGCGGAAAAAAACGCTACGTCCGCATGCATCGAACTTATGGTGTTTTGCGCTATTTGCCCAACGAGCGCGGATCTGTTCGAATCGGAAATAACTCCGCCCGTAGAATAGGCTTTTATTTTATTTTTAGATAATAATGACAAAGTGTCTATACCGTTTGTTACCACCATTATATCGGTAAATTCCGAAAGATATTCGGCAATAAAAAATGCGGAAGTGGAGCCGTCGATGAAAACGAGATCGCCGTTCTTTATAAATTTTATCGCGGCAAGCGCGATTTTCTTTTTTTCCAGACTGTTTTGATGCGCCCGAAGTGAAAAACTTGCAAAGAAATTGTTTCCGTCGTTTATTTTCGCGCCGCCGTGCGTACGGCTTATAAGCCCCTTTTCCTGTAATATTGAAAGCTTGCGCCTTACGGTCGCCGCGCTTATATATAATTGTCTCGATAAATCTTCAACCGTGGCAAATTGTGAGTTCTGGATTATATTTAAAATTTCTTTTTCGGAGTCGTTGTTCATATACACCTTCCGTTTTGCTCAAAACGAGCAGATTTTTTTGATTGAATTTCAATTTTTGCGCAAAAAAATAAAAAAGTTTAAAATTATTTTGCGCGTTTGCGTATTTATATTATACTTATAATAGATATATTTGTCAATAAAGTTTATGGAGAAGATTATGTACGATATAGCTGTTGTCGGCGGCGGTATAACCGGCGGCGCGATTTTAAAAGAATTGACGAGATACAAACTTAAAGTCGTGCTTTTGGAAAAAGATACCGACGTTTGTATGGGGGCGAGTAAGGCTAATAGCGGTATAGTTCACGCCGGATTTGACGCGAAAGTTGGGTCGAACAAAGCGAAATTCAACGTTGCCGGAAACAAAATGATGAAAAAATACGCAAAGAATCTCGGCGTTAAGTATCTTAACAACGGGTCTTTAGTCGTAGCGTTTAACGAGGAAGAGAAAGAAATCCTTAAAGATCTCGTAAACCGCGGACGTGAAAACGGCGTTAAGGGATTAAAAATAATAGACGCAAAAACGTTGAGAAAAATGGAGCCGAATATAAAGGACGACGCCGTTTGCGCGCTTTACGCGAAAACGGGCGGAATTATTTGTCCTTACGAATTGACGATCGCGGCAATCGGCAACGCTATGGATAACGGCGCCGAACTTATTACCGATTTTAACGTTACTAATATAGTAAAGCGCGAGGATGGTTTCGATATTTGTTCCGAGGACGGGAAAACGGTGAGCGCAAAGATAATAATCAACGCCGCCGGCGCAGGAAGCGGTAAGATTGCCGAACTTTGCGGCGACGATTCCGTAAAGATAGGTTATCGTCGCGGAGAATACGTGCTTTTGGACAGAGAAAGCGGAGACCTCGTGTCGCACACTCTCTTTTTCACGCCGACGGAGAAAGGAAAAGGAATACTCGTTTCAAATACGGTGGACGGTAATATACTTATCGGACCCACGGCGGACGAGATCGGAGAAAAAGATACGTCGACGACCGCAAAAGGACTCGACAGCGTTATTGCGAAAGCGAAAACGATGGTAAAGGATATTCCTTTTTATAACACGATAACTTCTTTTGCCGGAGTCAGAACGTATTCTGCCGACAGGCACGACTTCATAATAGAAGAAAGCAAGAAGGTAAAAGGTCTGATAAACGTTTGCGGAATAGAATCTCCCGGACTTACGTCTGCGCCGGCTATAGCGAAATACGTTGTCAACGAATTGATTCCGCAGGAATACAGGGCGCAACGCAATCCCGACTATATCGAAAAGAGAAAGCCGGATTATTATTTCAATACCTTGTCTGACGCCAAGAAAAATCAGATAATAAAGAAAGACGCGAGTTTCGGAAGAATCGTTTGCAGATGCGAAAAAATAACCGAAGGCGAAATTCGCGAGGTTATTCGTAAAAATCCTCAGGCGAAAACGGTGGACGCGGTAAAACGGAGACTGAGGGCAGGTATGGGCAGATGTCAGGGCGGTTTCTGTCAACCGAGAGTCGCCGAAATTCTGTCCGAAGAACTCGGTATTCCGCTTGAAGAAGTAAAAAAATCAGTAAAAGGTTCTGAATTATTAACGGGGAGAAGCAAATGAAAAAACAACTTGTAATAATCGGCGGCGGCCCTGCAGGGCTTGCGGCGGCGGTTTCGGCTTACGATAACGGTGTAAGAGATATACTTATTATAGAGCGCGAAAACAACCTTGGCGGTATTCTTTTACAATGTATACATAACGGGTTCGGGCTTCACAGATTCGGCGAGAGTCTTACGGGACCTGAATATGCGCAAAGATTTATCGACGAAGTGAAAAAGCGCAATATCGAATATTATACGGGTACGACCGTTCTTAATATTTCCGACAAAAAGGAAATCACTTTTATCAGCGCTACAACCGGACTCGTAACTATCAAGGCGAAGGCGGTAATTCTCGCAATGGGTTGCAGAGAAAGAAGCCGCGGAGCGTTGAATATCGCAGGCTCGCGTCCGGCAGGAATATATTCCGCAGGCACGGCGCAAAAGTATATAAACGTCAAAGGCTATATGCCGGGCAAACGGGTAGTCATTTTGGGTTCGGGAGATATCGGGCTTATTATGGCGCGCAGGTTGACCTTAGAGGGCGCCAAAGTGCTTGCCGTATGCGAGATTATGCCGTTTTCTTCGGGACTTAAAAGAAATATAGAGCAATGTCTGAACGACTTTAATATTCCACTCTATTTAAATCATACCATTACCGAAATAAGAGGCGAAAGCAGAGTTACGGGCGTTACCGTTTCCGAAGTGGACGCAAATAAAAAGCCGATTCCGGGTACCGAGATGAATTTCGATTGCGATACCGTTTTGTTTTCCGTAGGGCTTATTCCCGAAAACGAATTGAGTAAGAGCGCCGGCATAGAACTGTCGCCGAGGACGAAAGGCGCGGTAACTGACGAAAACAGGCAGACGACGGTTGACGGAATTTTCGCTTGCGGAAACGTCCTTCACGTTCACGATCTTGTGGACTACGTTTCCGAAGAAGCGAGTCTTACGGGCGCCGCCGCGGCAAAGTATATTTCGGATAAACTGAATTCGGGCAGAAAGATAAACGTTGCCTGCGGTGCAAACGTAGGATACGTCGGCAAAAGGTAACCGTAGGCGCAGAAAACGTAAAATTATTTTTCAGAGTGAGAGACGTTATACGCGACGGGAAAGTGGTTTTAAGTTCGGGCGGAAAAGAACTGTCGGCACAGAAAAAGCCGATTCTCGTTCCGGGAGAAATGCAGACCGTTATATTAAAAACGACGGAAAACTTATCCGAAGATATTGAATTAAAGGTAGAGGGATAACGATGATAAAAACGATAAATTGTATTGAGTGTCCGAAGGGTTGCGAGATTTCTGTGGAAATTGAAGGCGGAGTAATAAAAAATATTACGGGCAATTCTTGTAAAAGAGGTTTTAATTATGCTACCGATGAAATAACCTGCCCGAGAAGAGTTATTACTTCTACCGTTAAAACGAAAGACGGGCGAGTAGTAAGCGTTAAGACGGAAAGACCCGTCAAGAAGTCGGAGATATTCGACGTTATGAAGAAAATAAACGGCATAACGCTTTCAAAAAGCGTAAATATAGGCGACGTAGTTGAAGAAAACATATCTGAAGATATAAATCTTATCGCAACCAATCATATAGACGTAAAATGAAAAATTATTACGGAAAACTATAGCTACTTGAAAAGGCGTGGCGGTTATAGTGAAAGCTGAATCAAACCCGAGTTTAAAATTTAAAACATTTATATAATATATTTATATATAATTTAAAGCATATCGTCGGATTCGGGAAAGACAGCGGAGAATTTTAAAATGAACAAAAAACAGATTCGCAGAGATTATGAAAATATAGACTATATAGACGAAAAGGGTAAAGTCAGAACCAAAGTAGTTTATAAGGGCGCCTATTATGCGCCGGAGGACGTCGGGAAATTCAAAAAGACCTCCGTTATATTCGTTTTTATAACCGCGCTGTTTTTGGTAGGACTGCTCGTTCCGCTGATTATAGTGAACTCGGCGGTAAAAGCGTTATATTTTTCTTTGCCGTTTATATTACAGGGCGTTTCAGCCGTATTTTATCTGATAGCCTCGCTGGATATTCTTACCGAACGCCCGCCCTTTAACGAAACGACCAAAAAATCTTTAAGCGAACACGTTAAGGGCGCAACGATATTCGGAATAATATGTTCTTGCGTTTATGCGGTGGGATACGTTATTCTTGCGGCAAAAGGCGAATTAAGCTTATTACAGGGGTGTGCGCGGCATTATGTATAATTTGCCACATATTCGCATTAAAACTGAATATTATCACCGTGTTTAAAAAAACTTCCGATCCGGGGATGGTTTTAAGCGAGAAAAAAGAGTAAAATAACCCCAAAATAAGGGATATAAGATATAATTATATGCAAAACTTTTAAAAAAAAATAAAAATTATTGACAAAATTAGTATAGTTGAGTATAATTTTAAAATAAGATTGTGTAGAAAGGATAACAATTCTTGATAAAATGGCTAATTTTTAAGAAAAAGGCTAGCCTTTTTCTTCGTTTGTGCACAAACGAAGAAATTTTCTTAACGGCAAAAATAATTATTTTAAAGGCTTAAGCGGGGTATCTCGTTAAAATAAAGTAAGTATTATAATTATAGTTTAACGATTGGATCAAAGAAATAGGAGTTTCTGCTTTTTTACTGAATCTAAGACAGAATAAGCCTTAGAACCTTAAATTCTCAATGTATTTATCAAAACGCATTAGAAATACAATTGTTGTTTTGAATAATAGCGGTGGTGAAAATGACATCAAAAACGTTTTTGTATATTTTAAAAAGGTTATTGTTAGCGTTGTTTACGATTTTTCTTGTTATAACTATAACTTTTTTTGCTATGAATGCGATTCCGGGCGGTCCGTTTATGTCGGAAAAGGCTGTGTCAGAAGAAACTCTGGCAAGGCTTAACGCAAAGTACGGACTGGACAAACCGCTATTCGAGCAATATATCAATTATCTTAAGAATGTTTTGAGATTAGACTTCGGCCCATCTTTAAAAAGTAAAGGCAGAATGGTAAGCGAAATCATTTTGGAAGGACTGTCCGTTAGCGCCAAACTCGGTCTTATTGCTGCGTTGGTTGCGATAGTCTTCGGGATATTTTTCGGCACGATTGCTGCAGTTTTTCGCGATAAATGGATAGATAGAGTTATAATGATTTTAACGACCGGCTCGGTTGCGATGCCGTCGTTTGTTATAGGAACTTTATTGCTTATTATATTTTGCCTGTATATACCGATATTCCCGTCGATAGGGAGCGAACCTGGCGGATTGGTTTTGCCGGTGGTATCTCTTGCGCTTTATCCTACATCGTATATTACGAGGTTGACCAGGTCTTCCATGCTTGATGTTTTAGGACAAGATTTCATCAGGACGGCTCGCGCAAAAGGTGTTTCAAGGGCGAAAGTAATATTCAAGCACACTTTGAGAAATTCGCTTATTCCCGTTATAACGTATATCGGGCCGATGATAGCGTATATTATTACCGGAAGCCTTGTTGTCGAGCAGATATTCAGTGTACCGGGACTCGGTCGTGCATTTACGAGTTCTATAATAAACCGCGATTATATGCTTATTATGGGAACAACGATATTGCTTGCCACGCTTATAATAGTTATGAACTTAGTGAGCGATATAATGTATAAGATAATCGACCCGAGAGTAGATTTGGGCTAAGGAGAGTATAATGGATAAGAACGAAAAGGCGAAATTTAAAAATATACTGTCTTTTCAGATAGATACAGATAAATTTCTACCCGCATCTGACGAAGAAAAAATGCAGGTTTCAAGTATGCGCGAAAGCCGCACGTTTTTCCGCGATGCGATGCGTAGGTTTGTTAAGAACAAAGTCGCAATGGTATGCACTGTTATAATGATTATAATAGTTCTTTCCGTTATTTTCATACCGATGTTTTGGCCTTATTCTTACGATCAACAATTAGGTATTTTAACGAGCGACGCTTCGTACAACAACCTCAAGCCTTTTGAATACGGCGAAACCGAAAAGGCTATGATAGATAGTGGTGAACACGTATTCCCGCATATTTTCGGAACCGACAACCTCGGCAGAGATTATTTTATCCGAGTTATTTACGGGACGAGAGTATCGCTCGGCGTAGGTTTTTTTGCAGCGTTACTCGTACTTATAATAGGGCTTATTTATGGCTCGATTTCAGGATATGTCGGTGGTAAAACAGACCTTATTATGATGAGAATAGTGGATATCATATATTCTCTTCCGGACATGCTCATAATAATTTTGCTGTCCGTGGTGTTGAATAAGGCATTAGGTGATTCTCTTAACGGCGTGTTTGCCGCACTTGGCGTAAATATGATAAGTATATTTCTCGTTTTCGGGCTTTTGTACTGGGTAGGTATGGCAAGGCTTATAAGGGGGCAGATACTCACGCTTAAAAAGCAGGAATATGTACTTGCGGCGAAATCTATAGGTTCTTCGCCGGTAAGGATAATAAGTAAACATCTTTTACCGAACTGTATAAGCGTTATAATTATATCTACCGCTCTTCAGATACCTTCGGCAATATTTACTGAAAGTTTCTTGAGTTTTTTGGGGCTTGGCGTAAGTGCACCGATGCCGTCCTTAGGTTCATTGGCGTCGGCGGCAAGGTCGGGAGTATTCTCATATCCTTATAGACTTTTAATTCCGTCTCTTATGATTTTCCTTATAGTTTTGTCGCTAAATCTTATCGGCGACGGTTTAAGGGATGCTTTTGATCCAAAACTCAAAAAGTAAGGTGATAAAATGTCTGAACAAAAACAAGTAATTTTAACCGAAACCTCCGAGGAATCTTCGGATAGAGTTTTGGAGGTTAAAGGATTAAAAACCTCGTTTTTTACTGAAAACGGTGAAGTTAAGGCGGTTGACGGGATTTCTTTCAACCTCGATAAAGGTAAAGTTTTAGGTATAGTCGGCGAATCCGGTTCGGGGAAATCGGTTACTGCCTATTCCATTTTACAGATTTTGTCTGATCCGGGCAAAATAGTCGGCGGCAGCGTAAAGTTTAAGGGGAAAGAACTTGTCGGCATTTCCGAAAAGGAAATGGCGAAAATTCGCGGAAACAATATTTCTATAATTTTCCAAGATCCTATGACTTCGCTTAACCCTGTCTTTACGGTTGGCAATCAGTTGATGGAGGCGATATTGCTCCATACCAACCGCACTAAAGCAGAGGCGCGCAAAAGGGCGATAGAATTGCTTCGTCTCGTTGGAATCAATGAACCCGAAAAGAGACTCAAGCAATATCCTCACGAACACTCCGGCGGTATGCGTCAAAGGGTAATGATAGCAATGGCTCTCGCTTGTGAGCCTGATATTTTGATAGCGGATGAACCGACTACCGCACTTGATGTAACGATTCAGGCTCAGATACTCGATCTTATGAAAAAACTTCAGAAAGAATTGGGTATGGCTGTAATAATGATAACGCACGACTTAGGCGTTATTGCGGATATGTGCGACGAAGTTATCGTTATGTACGCCGGTAAAATCTGTGAGCAGGGTACTGCGGACGAAATATTTTACAATCCCAAACACGAATATACAAAGGGCTTGCTGTCGTCAATACCTTACGGCAACAAGACGGAAGGCAGGCTTAAGTCGATAGAAGGAACACCTGTAGATTTGCTTGCGCTTCCAAAAGGATGTGCGTTTGCTCCTAGGTGCAAAAGCTGCATGAAGATATGTTTGGAGCGTCCTCCCGAGAGGCTGATAATAAATGAAGACCATGCGTCGACTTGTTGGATGAACGTGGCGGAAGGGCTTAAAGACGGTACTGTGGTTATGTCAGAAAATTCGGGAAAAGAACTTTCGGAGGGTGAAAATGGCTGAAGATGTAAATAATAATCGGACCGCCGAAAGCGAAGAACTTGTCAGGATGGAAAATCTATGCGAGTATTTCGATGTTTCAACGGGCTGGTTCAAAAATAAACAATTAAAGGCAGTCGAAAACGTCAATCTTTCCATAAAAAAGGGTGAAACGTTAGGAGTTGTAGGCGAATCCGGTTGCGGAAAAACGACGCTCGGTAGGACTCTTATGTTTTTATATAAACCTACGAGTGGAACGATTTATTATAAGGGAAAACCCGTTAAGACGAGGTCGGATATCAAACATTTCCGTCGTAATATGGCGATGGTTTTTCAGGATCCGTATTCGTCTTTGAACCCTCGTATGACGGTAGAAGATATTATAGGCGAGCCGCTGGACGTTCATAAACTTTATACAAATAAAGAGGACAGAAAGAAAAGAGTACGTGAGCTTATGGCGCTTGTCGGGCTTCCTGAAGAACATGTGACGAGATATCCCCATGAATTTTCAGGCGGACAGAGACAGAGGATAGGTATAGCGAGAGCGCTTGCCGTAAATCCGGAGTTTATTATCTGCGACGAGCCGGTTTCTGCGCTCGATGTTTCCATTCAAGCGCAGGTTATAAATATGTTTGAAGATCTGCAGGATAAACTCGGGCTCACGCTTATGTTTATCGCCCACGACATTTTGGTCGTAAGGCACATTTCGGATAGGATAGCGGTAATGTATCTAGGGAGAGTGGTAGAACTTGCGGATTCGGATACGATATGCGATAATCCACTTCATCCGTATACGGTAACGTTGATGTCGGCAGTTCCTATGCCGGACCCCGAAACGGCGAGAAATTCGAAAAGAATAATTCTTGAAGGAGATATACCCAGTCCCTTAAATGCGCCTTCAGGCTGTCCTTTCAGGACTCGTTGTCCCGTGGCTGAAGAACGTTGCGCCAAAGAATTCCCCGAACTTCAGGAGAAAGAGAAAAATCATTACGTTGCCTGCTTTAAAGCCGGGCAATTAAAAACCGTTTAAGATTTGTTTAAAAGCAAATGTTAAAAAATAAAGAAAATGTTTTTGGGAGGTAATAAAAACATGAAGAAAACACTTACTGCTGTTTTTGCGGCTATGCTTGCCGTCATGATGTTCGTTTTCACCGGTTGTGGCGAAACTGCGAAGAAAGATGATGAAAAAGATACCGCAGAAAGAAACTTTGCGACCGCTAAGGTCTATTCTATGGATCTTACGTCCATCGAAGGTTACACGGACAACGTTGTAAACGGTACATGGGCAGATACCTACGATAAACTTATCGGTTACATCAAGAAAGAGTCGGATACCGAAAAGCGTTTCGCATTAATGCACAAAGCTGAAGACCTTCTTATGTCTACGGGCGATATAATTCCGTTATATTATTACACGGATATCTATATGGTTAAATCGGGCGTTTCCGGTTTCTATTCTTCGCCACTCGGATATAAGTTCTTCCGTAATACTACCGTTAACGGTTCGGGCGACAACATCAACATCTGCCTTGCTTCAGAACCTGATAGCATCGATCCGGCTTTAAACAGTGCTGTTGACGGCGCTACCATAATCAGCCACTGTTTCTCCGGCCTTTACAGATGGGCTAAAGATGAGAACGGCGCCCTTGTTCTCGAACCGGACTGCGCTACCGGTTATACCAAAGCCGCGAACGACGACGGCTCTGCCACTTATACAGTACAATTAAGAGAAAATCTTAAATGGTCTGATGGATCCGCGCTTAAAGCTTCCGATTTCAAGAGGTCTTGGAATAGGGCGATAAGTGAAGAACTCGCGGCCGACTACGAATATATGTTCGAAGTTATCGGCGGTTACGCAGATGGCGATCTTAACGTGGTTGCAGATGACGACAACGGAACTCTTACCATAGTTCTTCCGGTCGATGTAGCTTACTTTATAGAACTTCTTGCTTTCCCGACATACTTCCCGGTTCCGGCTACCGCCGATGCTGAAGGTGTATGGGCTACCAATGTGGATACTTATCTTTCCAACGGTGCTTATAAACTTACGAGCTGGGATCACAAGTCAAAGATGGTATTTGAGAAGAATGATCAATATTGGGACGCTGAAAATGTCACTATGAATAAAATAACCAACTACTTATCAGACGACGATACTGCTATCCTTGCTGCTTACAAGAACGGTACTTATGATTTCATTGATACCGTTCCGAACGATGAAATCGATACTCTTAAAAAAGATTATCCTGCCGAGTTTGTCATAGCCGGTCAACTTGGAACCTACTATGTAATCTTTAACAATAATGCAAATATTCTTCCCGGTTCCTATACTAAAGGTAAGACTGATGAAGAAGTTGCCAACGCATTAAAAGAAGTAAGGAACGCTTTGTCTCTTTTAATCGACAGAAACTATATTTGCGAAGAAATAGGTAAAGCCGGTCAAGTTCCTGCGGCGTCTTTCGTAGCAATGGGATTAACCGATGCCGACGGAAAGACCGAATTCTATAAGAATGCAAACAAGCAAGGTGATTCTTATGGTTACTACAGCGTTGAAAAGACTGCGCTTGCAAGCAACAGAGCGAAAGCGCTCGAAACTCTTAAAAAGTACTATGCATTCGATAGCAAGACTAACAAGTTCACTAACTTCCCGTCGATAACTTATCTTTACAACACGAGTTCCGGACACCAGGTTATAGGTGAATACATTCAGGGTGTGTTCAACATATACGGCATCGATATGAAGTTGGAAAATCAAGAATGGGGAACTTTCCTCCAAACCAGAAAACAAGGTGACTTCACCATTGCCCGTAACGGCTGGCTTGGCGATTACAATGATCCGATTTCCTTCCTTGATATGTGGACTACCGGAAGCGGTAATAACGATGCTCAATTCGGTAAATAATATTAAATTGAGTTAAAGGGCTTATGCCCGTAAAAGGCGTGCGTTTAATTAAGCGCATGCTTTTTATATTTGCGCCGAGCCGGTTTCTGCGTTAGACGTTTCAATACAGGCGCAAATAATAAACCTATTTAAAGATTTACAAAAGCAATACGGGCTTACCTATCTGTTTATTTC
>CAJOMM010000012.1 GCA_905235765.1 uncultured Clostridia bacterium | reverse complement strand
CGGTTTTCCGTAGAAAGCAAAGAAAGATCTCGCTCTATATAACAGATTATTCCGTTCTTTTTAAGCATTTCCACGTTTTCTTCTCGTTTTACCGCGCCGCCGCCTACCGAAATTACCGCGCCCGTTTTTGTCGCCGCGGCTTTTACCGCCGCGCTCTCTATATTTCTGAATTCTTCTTCGCCGTCCGTTATTATTATATCTTTCGGCGTTCTTCCCGAAATTTTTAATACCTCTTCGTCTGTGTCGATAAAAGTTTTGCCGAGAATTTCCGCCACGGTTTTGCCGAGAGTAGTTTTACCGGAAGAGGGCATACCGATAAATACGAGATTGCTTTTTGCCTTATATAGTTTTAATATTTCTTTACGAACGGTTTCTTCGGAAATCGTTTTACCGCTCCATATCTCTTCCGCGGTAGTCGCTTGTTTAACAAGCATCGCAAGTCCGTTCGCCGTCTTTACTTTGAGTTTTTCCGCGCGGAGCAGAAGTTCCGTCGAAAACGGGTTGTATATGAGGTCGAAAACAGCCGAAAGGTTTTTAAATCTTTCCGGTATAACAGGCGAAAAACCGGTATTTGGGAACATCCCGACAGGGGTTGCGTTTATTATTACTTCGGTGTTTTCGAGATCGTAACAGTTGTCGTAATTCACCGCGCCTTTTCGGCTTACCGTGTATATCCGCGCGGCGCCTTGTTTTTGAGCGACGTATCTTGCCACCGCAGCCGCACCGCCGCTGCCGAGTATCATAACGTTTTTGTTTTTAAGGGTTATCCCTTTTTTTTCTAAAGCGTATTCCATACCTTTCGCGTCGGTATTGTATCCGAAAAGTTTTCCGTTTTTATTGACGACGGTGTTTACCGCGCCGATTTTTTCCGCTTCTGAAGAAATTCCGGAAAGATAGGGCATCACGGCTTTCTTGTACGGTATAGTTACGTTGAACCCGTCGAACGGACAGTTCCTTAAAAATTCCGGAAGCTTTTCGGACGGAATCTCGTTAAGCGTATAGTTGAATCCCATATCTCCGTGTATTTCCGCCGAATAACTGTGGCTCAATTTTTCGCCGATCAGACAGTATTTCATATAATCTCTTTATACGCGCCGAGGAATACGAAGTTTTCCGACTGGTTTTCCATACTAGCGATAAGGTTCTGCACGCTTTTATCCGTTATATCCCCTTCGAAATCGAAATAGAACATAAACTCGAAATCGGCGCCGGCTATCGGCCGCGATTCTATTTTGGTAAGATTAAGCCCCAAAGCCGAAAATCTGCCGAGAATTTTATTGAGGCTCCCCGGTTCGTGGGATAAGCTGGTCATAACGCTTATTCTGTCCGCGCCCTTAAAAACGTTCAAATCTTTCTTTATACAGATGAAACGCGTAAAATTCGCGTCGTTGTTCTGAATATCGGTTTTAAGTATTTTAAGTCCGTATATTTTAGCGCATTCCTCCGAACATATCGCCGCAACGGATAGGTCGTTGCCAGAAGAAACGCGTTTTGCGGCGACCGCCGTGTTTTCGTCGGTTTCAGCCGTCAGATTATTCGACTTAATAAAATCATCGCATTGAAGTATAGCTTGCGGATGGGAAATGACCGTCTTTATATCTTTGAAACTCGCTTTTGCGTTGGAGGCAAGGCAATGTCTTATTTTGATTCTTACGGATCTTACTATGTGAAAGTCGTGTTTTCTCATAAGGTCGTACACTTCCAGAACGGAACCTGCCGTGCTGTTTTCTATCGGCAATACTCCGTATTCGCAAAGCCCCGATTGCACTGCGGAAAATACGCCTTCAAAACTCTTTACGAAGGTCAGATCGGATATGGCGAAAAGTTTTTTTGCGGCTGTTCCGCTGTTTGCTCCGAGAACTCCCTGGCAGGCTATTGTCGCCGTTGAAGGAAAATTTTTAAGCCCCGACGATATTATTTCGTTTAATTTTTTTACCGTTTCGGAAGTGCTGTTCATAACAGCGCTCTGATAGGCTTTTCCCGTAAAGAACACCGTTTCGTAAAATTCTTTAAGGTACAGCGAATATTCTTCCGGTAATTTTTTGGAAAGCCTGTATACTATCTCGCGTTCTCTTCCGTTGTCGGTTACGGGAATATCGTTTATAGCCTTAATTTCCGCCACTTCTTTGGAAAGATTCATACGTTTGAAAAACAGTTCCGACATCTGGTCGTCTATAGCGTCGATATCCTTTCTTACTTCTTCAAGTTTTCTCATAATTTGCTCCTTTATAATAATTGGTCGGTCAAAGCGATAGCCACCGCGCTTTCTATAACCGGTACGGCGCGCGGCGCGATACAACAATCGTGCCTTCCTGAAATCTGTATTTCGGCGTCCGTTTTGTTTTTCAGATCCACCGTCTTTTGCGGAAGGGGAATTGAAGCGGTCGGTTTTATCGCGACGGACATCGTTATTACGTTTCCGTTGCTTATTCCGCCGTTTATTCCGCCGGAGTTGTTGGATAAAAACACCACTTTCCCGTCTTTATAACGCATTTGGTCGTTTTCGTCCTTTCCCGTGTTTTCCGCACCCTTAAAGCCGGAACCGAATTCCACGCCCTTTACCGCCGGCACCGAAAACAACAGTTCGGATATTTTGCCTTCAAGTCCGCCGAATAGATTGTCGCCTATTCCGCCCGGCATGCCGAATACGCAGCAGTCGATAACTCCGCCCAAAGAATTACCGCTTTTCTTCGCCGCTGATATTTCGGCTGTTATTTCGTCTTTTTTGTCGAGGGAGGGAAATCCTTCCCTTCTAAATTCAAGTATTTCATTTTCGGAAATCTCTCCGTCTTTATAAGAGCGCGCCTGTATTTTCCCTATTTTAGATACGAACGCGTGAATTCTTATGCCGAGCGTTTCGAGATATTGTTTTAAAACTCCGCCTATAATGCAGAAAGGCGCGGTCATTCTCCCGGAGAACCTTCCTCCGCCGGTAAAATCCAGCGCGCCGTCCTTTAAGTGCCAGGCGTAGTCGGCGTGGGAGGGGCGAGGCTTTCCGTAAAGATTTCCATAATCTCCGCTACGGGTATTGCCGTTTATTATCTCCGCCGTAAATTCTCCGTCTAAAACGTCGCCGCAAATTCCGTAAAATATAGGCTCGTCCTTTTCGATTCTCGACGTGGAATACTGCGCGGAAACCGCCTTTCTCCTGTCGGTAAATTCTTTGAGTTTTTCTCTGTCTATCAGAATTTTCGGTAGTCCCGACGCTTTTACGCCTATTCTTTCCGAGTGAGATTCGCCGTAAATCTCTATTTTCAGTTTTCTCCCGTTAAAGGTCGACATCAATTTTCCCCCCGAGTTTAACATAATCGTCAAAAAAAGCAACGTAAGATTTTTTGTGCGCTTCGGCGCCGGTGATTTCGGATTTTCCTTTAGCCGCCGCGGCGAGCACTGCCGCGCTCATCACCGTTCGGTGGTCGTTTCCGCCGGAAACCTTAAAGCCTTTTGGTATACTTCCTTTTATTCTCAACGTTTCGCCGTCGTATTCGGAAAATATTTCCGCCGCCTTAAGCGTATCCGTTATCGCGCTTATCCTGTCGCTTTCTTTTATTTTAAGCCGTTCTACTCCGTGAAGTTCCGTCGTTCCCTCCGCATACGCCGCAACCGCGGCTATCGTCTGCGCAAGATCCGGAACGTCTTCTAAATTTATATCTTTTATCGCTTTCAGTTTTCCACGTTTAACAGTTACGGCGCCGTCTGAAATCTCAACTTTCGCGCCGAACTTTTTAAGTATTTCCACAATTTCGCTGTCTTTTTGCAAAGAAGGAAAGTTCAGTCCTTTTACGGTTACGGCGCCTTTTATCGCGCCCAAAGACAGCGGAAACGCCGCGCCTGACCAATCTCCTTCCGCGGTAACTTCTTTAACCTTTGCGTAATTGCCGCCGTTTATAAGAAATCCGTCCGCCGTTCTTACAACTTTCACGCCGAAAGTTTCAAGCGTTTTGACGGTTATATCTATATATCCGCCGCTCACTTCTTTTCCTATAAGTATTATGCGGCTTTGCCCGTTCAGTGCGGATAAGCCGAATAAAAGTCCGGAAACGAATTGCGAACTTAAACTTCCGTCTATCGTATACGTTCCGCATTTAAGTTTGCCGGATATCGTGTGGTCGGAAATCTTTGCGCCGCTACCGTTAAAACAATCGTTATATGCGCCTATTGGCCTAGACAATAATCTCCCTTTGCCCGTAAATCGGCAACGTATTCCGAGCGCCGCCGCTACGGGTATAAAAAATCTCAGGGTGGACCCTGATTCGCCGCAGTCGGCGACGGCTTCTTTCGGGTGATTTATTTCGCCGATAAAAGCGTTTTTTCCGTCGTACATGACTTTTCCGCCCAAAGCGGTTATCACGGAAATCGTCGCTTTTACGTCTTCGGAATCGCCAACGTTTTTAACGAGACAGTCTCCGCCGGCGAGAAAAGCGGCGATCATAAGCCGATGAGCAAACGATTTTGACGGGGGAGCGATTATTTCTCCTTTTGCGCTAAACGGAGTAATTGTTACGTTCATATTTTTCCAAAAGTAAAAAGAGTTGATTCAGAGTAAGTTTTTCTATGCTAGGCTTGCCTATTCCTTTAAGAGCGACGAAATTTATCGTCTCTCCGCGGCATTTCTTGTCGGAAACTGTTTTTTCGGCTATTTCTTTTGCCGTAAAGTCTACCGAAAAATCGTGATCGAACGAAGTTAAGAGTTTCGTCATTTCCTCGACGGTTTGGTCTTTCAGGGAATAAAGTTCTTTTGAGGCGAACACGGAAAATTTAAGACCTTTTGCCACGCACTCGCCGTGAGAAACTTTATACTCGTAAAGTTTTTCCAAAGCGTGTCCTACGGTGTGTCCGAGATTTAAAAATGCGCGTATTCCGTTTTCTTTTTCGTCTTTTTCCACTATATCGCGTTTTATCTTCAAGCAATCGTAAATAAGTTTTTCGTCCGCTTTTTGCGTTAGGGAACTAATGTTTATTGTCCTTTCTAAAAGCGCGTATTTCAATATTTCTCCGTAACCGCTAAGCAGTTCGCGTTTCGGAAGGGTATTTATAAAATCCGCGTTTATATAGACGGCTTTGGGCTGATAAAAAGTGCCGCAAAGGTTTTTACCGGCTCTAAGGTTTATCGCGGTTTTGCCGCCGACAGAAGAATCGACCATGGAAAGTATAGTCGTCGGCACCGCTATAACGGTTATTCCACGCATATAGGTTGACGCGGCGAACGCCGTGAGATCCCCGACCACACCGCCGCCGAACGCGACCAAAGAATCTTCTCTTGTAAATCCGTTTTCCGCAAGAGTATTTAAAATCTTAAAATAGTTTTCGCCGTTTTTACTGTCTTCGCCGGAAGGAACGACTATCTTTATCACAGACTTATCGTTAAAAAACGGCAAAAGCGCGTCGCCGTAAATCTTGTTTACCTCGGAATCGGTAACGATAGCCACCTTTTTCCCGATGGCTTTCGCCACGGCTTTTTCTCGGAAATTTTCCATGCCGCGCGTTATATAAACGCCGTATTTTCCCGAAGCGTTAACCTGCAGTTCAAACATCTATTTTTCTCCGTCTAACTTTTCTTTTAGGGTATTTCCTTCGCTAAGCAATCTTTTGAGTTCATCTTTATCGGAATTTTCCAGCGCAATTTGGTATTTAGAAAGATTCGCCGTAAATTCTTTCAGTTCTTTCAACGCTTTGTCCTTGTTTTGCATAATAAGTTCCGACCACATTTCGGGGTTCAGCCTTGCCACCCTCGTAAGGTCTTTAAGACTGCCTGCGGAAAATCCGAAGTGTTTTTGTGCAGTCTCGTTCTTTACAAACGCAGACGACACAATGTGGCATAATTGGGAAGTGTACGCTATTATGGAATCGTGCGTATCGGGATCGGTTTCCGTTATGCGTGAAAATCCGCACGAATAAAATATTTTCTTAAAATCTTCGTCTATCGGGTCGTCTATCGGCGTCAATATCATAGACGCGCCCGAAAAAAGGTTTTCGTCGGAATTTTCTATCCCGTACCTCTCTTTCCCTGCCATCGGGTGTCCGCCGAAAAATTTAAGATTCGGAAAGACGGCTTTCCATTTTTTCATCTGATTTACGGGCGCTACCTTTATTCCGCATAAGTCGGTAACCGTCGCTCCGTCTTTAAGACAGGGCAGAAAGTCTTTTACCGCTGCCGCAAGGTTGTCCGGCGTTACCGCCGCAAAAAGATATTCGACGTCTTTCGCCGTGGTTTTATCTAAAATTCCGGAAACGATATTCTTATCCGTCGATAAATCCCGTACTTCACGGGAAATATCGTAACCCAAAACGCGGTATTTTCCGGATTTTTTCAGCGCTTTCGCAAAAGAGCCGCCTATAAGCCCTAATCCTATTATACCTACGGTTGTCATGATTTATCTCTTTCTTTTCCGACTATAGGAAGCATTACGTCTATATTTTTAACGAGGTCTTCAAACTGTTCGGGACGAATCGACTGCGCACCGTCGCAAAGCGCGTGCGGCGGATCGTTATGAACTTCTATCATAAGCCCGTGCGCGCCTGCGCCTACCGCGGCGAGCGATAACGGATGAACCAGCCTCGCTATTCCCGAAGCGTGCGACGGGTCGACTATTACCGGAAGATGAGTCAGTTCTTTCAAAAGCGGTATCGCGGACAAATCGAGCGTGTTTCTCGTATACGGTTCGAAGGTACGTATTCCGCGTTCGCATAAAATTATATCCTTGCAACCTTCGGACATAATGTATTCCGCGCTCATCAGCCACTCTTCCACGGTGTTTGCAAGTCCTCGCTTTAAAAGTACCGGTTTGTTGAGTTTTCCCACCTCTTTTAACAGTTCGAAGTTCTGCATATCTCTCGCGCCTACCTGTATTATGTCGACGTCTTTAAATAAATCGATATGCCTTACGCTCATTATCTCCGTAACTATGGGCATCCCCGTTTCTTCTTTTGCTTTTAAGAGAAGTTTTAGTCCGTTTTCTCTTAGCCCCTGAAACGAATACGGGGAAGTACGCGGCTTAAACGCGCCGCCCCTTAAAACCGTAGCGCCGGCGGCTTTGACCTTTTCCGCCACGTAAATTATCTGCTTTTCCGATTCCACGGAACACGGCCCCGCTATTATCTGAAAATGATTTCCGCCGAATTTATGTCCCGAAACGTCGACTATCGTGTCGTCCGGATGGAACTTTCTGTTAGCGCATTTATAAGGCTCCTGAATACGTTTGACGTCTTCTACGATATCCAACGAGCGCAAAAGGTCTATGTCGATTTTGCTCGTATCTCCGATAAGTCCCAAAACGGTGGAATTGCTGCCTATCGAAGTGTCTATTTCCACGCCTTGCGCTTTTACCCATTTTACAAGGTTGTCGAGTTGTTTTTGTTCGTGTTCTTTTTTAATAACTATAATCATAAAAGTCTCCAAAAAAAACGACCGGCGCAATACCGGTCGTTATATAATTTCTGTTTCAAAAAAGCAAAAATTAACCGATATTGCGTGAATATGGCTTTCTAAAGTAATAATATCCGAAATAAAAGTTAACGGTGTAAAACTTCATTATTTTTGCCTCGTTACGAGTATTATATTAAATTGCCTTACGACTTGTCAACTGTTTTATATGTATAAAAGTATTTTTTTCGCTTAAACAAAACTTGACATTTTATTCGGTTTTTATTATACTTGTTATGTCTGTAGGAGGGATTTATGGATTTTAATTCGGTGTGGGAATCCGTAAAAAATTATTTTTCCGATAATTATATGTCGTACGTAAAGTTTTTTTCGGCTTTAATTATCGGTATAATAATCATAAAAATCCTGATGCGCATAATAACGAAAATTTTCGCAAAATCCCGTATGGAACATATAGCGCAAAAATTTTTGCTGACTATTATTAAGTTTGTGCTTTGGCTTATATTTATACTTTCGCTTTTGAGTTTGATTGGGGTGGAAGTTTCGGGTATGCTTACCGCAATCTCCGCAATTCTTCTCGCTATAGGCATGGCGCTGGAATCGAATATCGCGAACCTTGCCAACGGCATCGTCATCGTTTCTTCCCATATGTTCAAAAAGGGCGATCTTATAAGCGTAAACGGCGTCGACGGCCGTGTTACCGAGATAAACTTTCTGTTTACCACGCTTACCACTCCCGATAATAAAAAAGTTACGTTGCCTAATTCTGCGATAGTCAACAACGCCGTCGTAAACGCAGGCGCAAATCCGAAAAGAAGGGTGGATTTCACCTTTTCCGTCGCTTACGAGACGGACGTTGAGTCGGTAAAAAAGACGGTCGTTGAAGTTATGGAAAGCAACGGCAGCGTTTATCTCGATCCAAAACCGTTTTGTAAACTTAAAACGCTTAATTCAAGCAGCCTCGATTTTTTCGCTAACTGTTGGTGCGATTCCAATGATTACTGGGACGTTTACTATTACGTCGTTGAAAACGTGTATAACGAATTCAAAAAGAAAGGAATATCCGTACCTTTCACGCAGATAGAAGTAAGAGAGCGCACGGATACAGTTAATATGCCGTTTAATCCGGCGCCACTTCCCGAACGCGTGGAAAAGGAAAGACCGGAAGAGCCCGAGACTTTTATTGACAAAGTGAAGAAAGCGGTAGACGTGGAAAACATAAATCGCAAGAAAAATAAGAATAACAAACAGAAATAATTACATTACGTTTTTGCCGGAGGGCATTTATGGACAAAATACTGGTGATAGATTTCGGCGGACAGTATAATCAGCTGATTGCCAGGCGTATAAGAGAACTCGGCGTTTATGCGGAAATTAAGCCGTACGACAAAATAACCGTTGCCCAAATAAAAAGCGAAGGCTATATAGGCGTGGTGTTTACGGGCGGCCCTAACAGCGTATACGATGAAAAATCTCCGCATTACGACCCTGAAATACTGTCTCAAGGTGTGCCGATCCTCGGAATTTGCTACGGCCATCAACTTATTACTTTTATGGCGGGCGGAAAGGTGGTTTCCGCAGGGGCTTCCGGAGAATACGGCAAAATTCCCGTTTACGTTGAAAAGGATATTTTATTCGACGGAGTTCCCGAAAAATCCGTATGTTGGATGAGCCATAACGATTACGTAGGTGAAGTTCCTTCGGGATTTACCGTTACCGCGCGCACCGATAAATGTCCCGTCGCGGCGTTTAAGGACGAAAAACGAAAGATATACGGCGTTCAGTTTCATCCCGAAGTTACGCATACGGAATACGGCAAAACGGTGCTTAAAAACTTCGTTTTCGGCGTTTGCGGCGCAAAAGCCGACTGGAAAATAGGGAATTTCGTAGAGGAATCTATAGAAAAATACAGAGCAAAACTTTCGGGAAAGAAAGTTCTTTTGGCGCTTTCCGGCGGAGTCGATTCTTCGGTCGCCGCGGCGCTTTTAAGTCGGGCGATAGGCAAAGACCTCGTCTGCGTTTTCGTCGACCACGGGCTTCTCCGTAAAAACGAAGGGGATTTCGTTGAAGAAACTTTCCGCGGTAAATTCGATATGAATCTTATAAGGGTAAACGCCGAAGACAGGTTTTTAAGTAAACTTAAAGGCGTTACGGAACCTGAAAAGAAGAGAAAGATTATCGGCGAAGAGTTCATCAGGGTATTTGAAGAAGAGGCAAAAAAAATAGGCAAAGTAGACTATCTCGTTCAAGGCACGATTTATCCCGATATTGTCGAAAGCGGCAGGGGAGACGCTTCTACTATTAAAAGCCACCACAACGTAGGCGGACTTCCGGACGTCATCGACTTCCGTGAGATTATAGAGCCGTTAAGATACCTTTTTAAGGACGAAGTGCGCGCCGCAGGCGAAAAACTCGGACTTCCGAGGGAACTCGTGTGGCGTCAGCCTTTCCCGGGTCCCGGACTTGCCGTCAGAATAATCGGCGAAGTAACGAAAGAAAAACTCGACACTCTTCGCGACGCCGACGCTATTTTCCGTGAAGAACTGGAAAAAGCTAAGGTAAACAGCAATCAATATTTTGCCGTTTTTACCGACACGAAAAGCGTGGGGGTTATGGGAGACGCAAGGACTTACGGAGTAACGATAGCGCTTCGCGCCGTTACTACCGACGATTTTATGACGGCGGACTGGACGAGAATTCCGTTCGACGTTCTGGAAAAGGCAAGCGGCAGGATAACCGGCGAAGTTAAGGGCGTAAACAGGGTTGTTTACGATATCACTTCCAAACCTCCGGCTACCGTTGAGTGGGAATAATTTTTAAGGACAAAGTTATGATAGAATTTATTTTTGACACGCAGCTTCTTATCGAAGGCAAAAATTTGAGCGAAAAAACCATACGCGATTATATAACCGATAACTTTGAAGGGGATTCTCTTTTGGTCGTCGGCGACGAAGAACTTATAAAAATACATTTCCATACCAACCGCCCTTGGGAAATTTTGGAATACTGTTCTCAATTGGGCGAAATTCACGATATAGTCGTGGAAAATATGGACAGACAAGCAAGGGGTCTTCAAGGGTAATACGAAATTTTTTCTAAAAAAACGTGCGAAACCGAAATTATTTC
>CAJOMM010000011.1:7025-21626 GCA_905235765.1 uncultured Clostridia bacterium | reverse complement strand
GGTGGAAAGCGGCCCTAATATCGCACTCGAAACGACCATAGGCAGCATAATTATCGGCTTTTTCATTATATTGGGAATTTGCAACATAGACGTCCCTAAACCTTGAGATATAAGTCCGCCCCAACCGTTTTCACGGAAAGAAGCAACGGCGAAACCTATCATATGGCAGGAACACCCGACTACGGCTGCGCCGCCGGCTATATACATATTCTCCGCATTATCGCCGCCGGCTTCTATAACGGACTTAGCTATAGATATCCATATCGCTGCGGAAGACGTCGGCATAGTGAGAAGTATTCCCATAACGACCGCCACGATTATTCCCATAAAGAAAGGAAGTATCTCGGTCGCTTTTGCGATAAGCAACCCCAACTCGTTGATAAGCCATATAAAAGGCGCGGCAAAAAATATGCCTATAAAGGAAAGAATCAACACACCCAAAGGTATCAATATTATATCGAGTTTCGTCTTGCCTGCGTAAGTCTCCGCTATTTCTATGCTGAGCATTACTACTACGTATGCGCCTATAGGATTACCGGGCGTACCCAACGCCAACGCACTGAAAGGTGCCGTAATATTCGGAAACATTGGCGCCATAAACGAATTGAATAATAATCTGTCTGCAAAAGCGCCGACAAAACCTGCAGAAAAAATCAAAAGCTTATTCTTTTTCAAAGCGTGCGCTATACCTACGCCTATTCCTGCCCCCATAAGGGATTTTGCGATATTAGCGATAATCAGAAGAGTTCCGCCGAAAAAATTGTCCTTACCTATAATCTGTTCTGCGAAAGTAGCTAAAATCGTTCCAGCTATAAGCGTTACGAAAAGTCCTTGCGCCATCCCCGAAAACGCCGTTATAAAATAACGCTTCGGCAACTCTTTAAAATAACGTTTTACCTTACTTTCACTCTTCACCTTTTCTTCACTCATAACTCTATCTCCGTCAATTTATTATCCGTCATATCGCAGGACGTAAGATAATATTTGATTCCGTTTTTAACGGCAAACCTGTCCACTTTCAAAAAGCTTCCGTGCAGATGCCCGTATACCGCAACGTCCACGCCGTATTCTTCGAAAATGCGCGTAAAAGCCGTATCTTCGCGCCTCGGAGTGAACGGCGGATAATGAACCATGGCGATAAGTTTATCTCCTTCTTGACGCAACGTTGCCGCCGATTTCAAAGAAAGGCGAAACCTTTCCGTTTCGCGAAGATATATCTTCTCGTCGTGTTCTGAAAACTCAGGACTCCCCGGAACGCACCAACCGCGAGATCCGCATATCACCGTATTGCCGAATTTTACGCTGTCGTTTTGAAGCGCATAAAAATTTTCCGGCATTGCAGCCCTTATTCTACCAATCCCGTTCCACCAATAATCGTGATTTCCCTTTATGAAAACTTTTTTGCCTGGAAGATCTTTTAAGGTATAGATATCTTTTACCGCTTCCTCCAAAGTCATAGCCCAACTAATATCGCCGCTTACAAGTACGATATCTTCAGGCGAAACTCTCGCGGTCCAATCCGACTTTATCTTGTCGAGATAACCTATCCAGTTACCGCCGAATAATTCCATAGATTTATCGGCGTTCTGAGCGATATGGAGGTCGCTTATGGCAAAAATTTTCATAGATTAATTTTAGCACAAAGACAATTTATAAACAAGTAAAAATCAATCCGAATTTAAAATTTAAGGCGTGAAAGCGATATAAAATCCCTTTCGCGCCTTAAAATCGATTTAACGTCAAAAAGTTATTTATTGCGGATACATCGGCAATTCGAAAAATCCGGCACAGACTTCTTGCGTATATTCCTGACAGGGCGGTATCGGCGTATATCCGTAAGACGGAACGAGTAATTCAACTTCCATAACTATCTTGAGTATTATAGACGTACAGCAGTCGATCGTAAATTGATTTTCGCCGGTATATGTCCCTAACGTAGAGACCAAAGAAACGACGGCTTCGACAGAATAAGGCATTATTGAAGCCGCTGGAATATTAAGTATTACGTCTTTGGTTATGGTTACCGAAGAATCGGCAACGCCTTCTACGCCGTTAGCGTCTGTATAAGCCACGGTAACGGGAATCGTTATATCCGCCCTCACCCTTGCGGAATTCGGACGTTCAGTAAGCGGTTCTACGAGTAAATTAGTTATAGTTCCCTGACTTGTGCTGCTCTTAGCGGAAACGAAAGTCAAAGGATATGTAACGTCGGGCGGATCGAGATTGGTAATATCAAGAACTATTCCCGTCAACTGACTTTGTTGCATACATGCGTCGAAAACTTTTTTTACCTGTATGCAAACCTTTTCGCATAAGCCGTTCAGCGGATTGCCCGTTATTTGCCCGGGGCATCTGTCAGATTGAAAATTACAGAAAAACGACATTTTCTTCCTCCTTTAATGGTTATACTTCAATATATGCCATCCTTGTTGAATTATGATACACTAGGCAAAACTAAAAAATCTCCTGCTTCTCTCAAAGCAGGAGATTTTGTCTTTTTGATTTTTATCCTTGATATTTCTGATTGTCTTTTTCCCTGATTTCCGTTCTCCGTATCTTTCCGCTTATGGTTTTCGGAAGGCTGTCTACAAATTCTATTACCCTCGGATATTTATAAGGCGCGGTATGCGTTTTAACAAAATTCTGAAGTTCCAAAATCAAATCGTCGCCGGCGGTATATCCCTTTCTTAAAACTATCGTCGCCTTTACTTTAAATCCGCGCTTCGGATCCGGTACGCCGGTTACCGCAACTTCCAGAACCGCCGGATGTTCCATAAGCACGCTTTCGACTTCAAACGGCCCTATCCTGTAGCCTGAAGACTTTATAACGTCGTCATTTCTTCCGATATATTTTATAAAGCCGTGTTCGTTAATATACGCGGTATCGCCCGTGTGGAAATATCCGCCACGCCAACTGTATGCAGTCGATTCTTCGTCTTTATAGTATCCGCACATAAGTCCGCACGGCTTATTGTTAAGCGTCGCTTTTATGCAGATTTCTCCGGATTCTCCCGGGGCGCAATCTTTTCCTTCGTTATCCAAAACGTGTACGTCGTATCCGGGAGTA
The DNA here is from genome assembly GCA_905235765.1 of uncultured Clostridia bacterium. Lineage (GTDB taxonomy): Bacteria > Bacillota > Clostridia > Christensenellales > Borkfalkiaceae > UBA1259. The sequence goes on along the minus strand of CAJOMM010000011.1, from coordinate 18,559 downwards.
GGCTTTCCTATAAACCCGGAAAGCGGCTCACCGTAATTCTTCAACGTGCCTATGCAACAAGTCGTCTCCGTCTGACCGAACCCTTCGTGAATTGATATGCCGGCCACTTGTTGAATATATCCGGATTAAGCGCTTCACCTGCTGCGCAACAATGAGTTAAAGACGACAAATCGTATTTTGATATATCGTATTGCAACATAAACCGATACATTGTCGGCGGAACGCAAAAAGTAGTAACTTTATACTTTTCCAAAACCGAAAGTATATCTTCCCCGTCGAATTTATCGAAATCATATACCAAAATCGCCGATTCGCCAAACCATTGACCGTAAAACTTGCCCCAAAGCGATTTTAACCAACCGGTATCGGAAATCGTAAAATGAAGTCCGCCTTCTACGACTCTGTGCCAAAACACGCCGGTCACTATATGCCCTAAAGGATACGTATGATTATGTAATATCATTTTGGGGTATCCCGTCGTTCCCGAAGAAAAAGACATCAGCATTATATCGTCGGCGTTTACAGCGTCTTGTCCCGTCGGCCTTACCCATTTTTCGCTTGCGGAAGAAAGACCTTCTTCAAAGTCTATCCAGCCTCCGCCGACCGGTTTTTTGTGTTTGGTAACGAATTTGAGTTTAACAGTAACGCAGTCCTTTTCGACCTCGTCAAAATGCTCCGTACACTCCCCGTCGCCGGTTATTATGACAGCCTTGATTTCGCCCTTATTACAGCGATAGGTGTAGTCTTTTCCGACGAGCATATTCGTCGCCTGAACGGCTACTGCGCCGATTTTACTCAACGCCAGCATTATAAACCAGAAATAATAACTGCGCTTTAACACAAGGAGAACTCTGTCCCCTTTGTTTATACCCTGACTTTTGAGATAATTTGCCGTTTTATCCGACCAGTATTTGATATCTCTGAAAGTAAAAACCTTTTCTTCTTTTTTGTTCGACAGCCAGACCATAGCCGTAGCGTCCGGCTTTTTTTCCGCCAAAACGTCCATAACATCATAGGCGAAATTAAAAGTTTTGGGATACGTTATTTTATAATTATCCCTTAAATCCTGTAAATCTTTATATTGATCCCTGTTTCTTCCCGTATATTTTTCGTATATTAACATTTCTTACTCCATAGGCGTAAAAAATTATTTCATAACTACCGCAAGGAATTTGACCGGTTTATCCCCTATTACTTTTATGCCGTGAGGAATACCTGAATTAAAGTACGCGCTGTCTCCTTTATTGAGGAGATATTTGATTGCGCCGACTTTGAGTTCCATACTTCCCGAAAGCACGAAATTAAATTCTTGTCCGGGATGCGTGTGAAGCACCTTATCTTCTTCACCGGGCATCGAAGTAACGAAAAACGGTTCGCCTTTTTTGTTCTGGAAAGTATAAGCCAAATGTTTGTAATCGTAAGCGCCCTCTTTTTTTATAAATAATTCCTGACCGCGTTTTACAACTGCGCAATCTGAAAGAGCCGGCGACTCTCCGGATAAAAGATCTATAACGTCAACGCCCAGTATGGTTGCGACGTTCAGCATGAAACTAAAAGAAAAATCGTGTTTCCCGTTTTCGTACTCAAGATACTCGTCAACGGTTTTATCGAGTTTTTTCGCAATATCTTCTTCAGATACGCCTTTTATTTCCCGAAGTTCCCTTAATCTTATTCCCATTTCCAACAATTGCTTATCCACTTTCCTGCTCCTTTAATAATTATATCCTAATTCTATCGCCTTAATATTTTTTTCTAAAAGTTCCGCTTTTTTTGCCGGAATCATCTGCGATAGACTGCTTTTAATTTGTTCTAAGGTAAGAATCCCCGTGATTTTAAGGGTTTTGCCTAAAATAATCATATTCGCAAGTCCGTTTAAGCTGTTATCACTTGCCATTTTTGTCGCAGGAATACCAACGGTGGTAACGTCGTCTCTGGTATCCTGCTTGGTAATCAGCGAACTGTCGAATATGACGAATCCGTTCTTTTCGGTAAAGTCGTAATATTTCTCGAGCGAAGGTAAATTCATCGCTATCAGTACGTCCGGAGTATCAACGATCGGCGACCCTATTTCTTCGTCGGAAAAAGTAACGCTGCAATTAGCGGTGCCGCCGCGCATTTCCGGACCGTAAGAAGGAAGCCAAGCCACTTCTTTACCGATCTTAAGTCCGGAATACGCCAGCGCTTTACCGGCAAATAATATTCCCTGACCACCGAATCCGGCTATCAATATTTTCGTCGTAGCCATTTATTTCTCCTCCTTGTATTTATCCTTATAAACTCCCAAAGGATAGTATTTCTCCATATTTTCGTCCAACCATTTTATCGCTTCCGTCGGCGAAAGTCCCCAGTTTGTAGGACATGTGGAAAGAACTTCTATAAGAGAAAATCCTTTGCCTTCGATCTGATTCTGAAAAGCGTGCTTTATAGCCCTTTTTGCGTTTCTGATATTCTTTACGTTATTAACGGCTACCCTCTCGAGGTAAGAAGCGCCGGTAACTTCGGAAAGCATCTCGCATACTTTTACAGGGTAACCGACTACCGTAACGTCTCTGCCGTACGGAGAAGTCTGCGTAACCTGATTAGGAAGCGTTGTAGGCGCCATCTGTCCACCCGTCATCCCGTATATCGCATTATTGACGAATATTACGGTTATATTTTCGTTTCTCGCCGCCGAATGTACGGTTTCCGCCGTTCCGATTGCCGCGAGGTCTCCGTCTCCCTGATACGTGAATACCACGTTTTCGGGATGAGCGCGTTTCGCGCCGGTTGCCACCGCGGGCGCTCTCCCGTGCGCCGCTTGTATCATATCGCAATTAAAGTAATTGTAAGAGAAAACCGAACAACCGACGCTCGCAACTCCGACCGTTTTATCCAAAACACCGAGTTCTTCAAGCGATTCCGCAACCAGTCTGTGAATAATACCGTGCGTACAGCCCGGGCAATAATGTAAAGGCGCGTCCGTAAGCCCTTTGGTCTTTTCAAATACTACCATTGTTCAGCCTCTCCTTTTTCTATTTTTTCAATTTCGCCTAAAATTTCTTCCGGCGTCATTATTACTCCTCCGGTCCTGCCGTAGAAGTAGACGGGCTTTTTGCAGTTCGTAGCGAGTTTTACGTCGTCCGCCATTTGCCCCATATTAAGTTCCACAGATAAGAACGCTTTCGCCTTATCCGCAAGCCCGTTTAACGCTTTTTTCGGGAACGGCCACAATGTTATCGGTCTTAACATACCGACTTTTATGCCGCGGCGACGCGCTTCTTTTATAGCGTTTTTGGATACCCTTGCCGCTATACCGAAAGCGACTATCACGATTTCAGCGTCCTCGGTCATATACTCTTCGTACATGACTTCGTTTTCTTCTATGATTTTATAGCGCGCATATCTGTCGATATTCCAGTCTTCGAGTTGTTTCGGAGAAAGAGACAAAGAATTTATAATATTTCTTCCTTCGTGTTTACCCGTGCCGACCGTGGCCCACGATTTATCGTAAGTTTCAACCGCGTTGGCGTCAAGACTTACCGGTTCCATCATCTGTCCCATAGTGCCGTCTGCCAAAATCATAGCCGGAACGCGATATTTATCCGCCAAATTAAAACCTTTGAAAGCCATATCGAACATTTCCTGTACTGACGCCGGCGCTAAAACTATCAAATGATAATCTCCGTGTCCGCCGCCTTTCGTCGCCTGAAAATAATCAGACTGCGAAGGTTGTATTCCGCCGAGCCCCGGGCCTCCCCTCTGGACGTTCACTATAAGCGCAGGCAATTCGCAACCGGCAAGATAGGATATACCTTCGCTCTTTAAGGAAATTCCGGGAGAAGAACTGCTCGTCATCGCCCTCACGCCGCTTGACGCGGCGCCTATTACCATATTGATAGCCGCAACCTCGGATTCCGCCTGCAAAAAAGTACCGCCGATTTTCGGCATCTTTTTAGCCATATACGCCGCAACCTCCGTCTGGGGGGTTATCGGATACCCGAAATAATGCCTGCATCCTGCCATAATAGCGGCTTCCGCAAGCGCTTCGTTACCTTTCATTAAAACCTTTTCGCTCATAATTACCTACCTTTCCACACGGATTACCGTGTCGGGACACGTAAGCGCGCAACTCGCGCAACCTATGCATTTTTCCATTTCAGTTACTTCCGCCGGATGATACCCCTTGGAATTGATCTTTTCGTTTGCAAGTTTAATAATCGCTCTCGGACACGCCGAAACACAAAGACCGCAACCCTTACATTTTTCTTCGTCGAATTTTACAGTTGCCATATTCGCTCCTTTTTTATATCCAGTTTACGTATTTTATCGGTTCTATCGGTAAAACGTTTTCTGTCTTTATTTTATCCTTCAAATCTTTTCTTACTGCGGAAAACGCCACGGGAATACCGACTTTATCAGAGAGTTCGGCGCAAAATTTTTCGCCGAAAGCAACGTGTTTTTCCGTCGTTTCTTCCCCTAAATTAGCGCAATTTACTATTTTGGTAAACTTTATTCTCGCAGTAGTTTCTATTTCGTTTTTTACGGCGATAGCGTCGTCTAACGTACGAGTTTCAGGGCGATACGGGTTTACCACCCAAAATGCGTCGTAATCGTTTTCTTTCAATATCCCTTCGTAAAATCTGCCGAGCGCCAACGCTCCCCGTTCGTCTCCGCCTATATCGAGCACCGCATAACTCGATTTATCGTCGAGCATCTTATAAGATTTTGCGTTCATTGCCGGTATGTCGACGTTCGTCTCCGCATACGGAGAAACGACAAGTTCTATATCGTGCTCGGACAAAAATTTTTCCGCGTCCACAGTTCTGAAATATGGGTTTACGATATCAAGGTCGTAAATACTGACTTTCTTGCCGAGTCCGGAAAGGTACGCGGCGTAATTTACCGCCGTAAACGTTTTACCGCTACCGTAATGCCCCATAAAAAGATTTATTCGCTTTATCGTCAAATCTTCACCTTGTAACACCAACCGTGAGTATCGGCAATCTTGCCCCATTGAATACCCGTAAGCTCGTCGTAGAGTTCCGCCGTAAGCGTGCCTATCTTATTGTCGGAAACCGTATAATCTTTTCCTTCGTAATACAGGTGTCCGATAGGAGAAACGACTGCCGCGGTTCCGGTTCCCCACGCCTCTTCAAGCGTTCCGTTTTCGGCGGCTTTGGCGAGTTCTTCTACGGAAATCAGCCTTTCCGAAACCTTGTAACCTTTTTCTTTTAACAATTCTATGCAAGATTTTCTCGTTATACCGGGAAGTACGGAGCCGGTAAGTTTCGGCGTGATAATCTCTCCGTTTATCTTAAACATAACGTTCATTGAGCCGACTTCTTCTATATATTTTCTCTCCACTCCGTCAAGCCATAGAACCTGAGATATTCCCTTCTCTTCCGCACGTTTTCCTGCGCGAAGACTTGCCGCGTAGTTTCCTCCGCATTTCGCGTATCCGGTACCGCCTCTTACCGCCCTTACGTCTTGATTTTCAATGCTTATCTTGACAGGATTAAGCCCTTCCGCATAATAATTGCCGACCGGCGACAAAATTATCACGAAAGTTGCTCTATGCACCGCATGGACGCCCAAGGTTTCGTCGTTTCCGAACATAAACGGGCGGATATACAACGAGGTGCCGGGGAGATTAGGAATCCAGTCTTTATCAAGATTTATCAAGGTTGTCAATGCGTTTAACCACATATCCTCAGGTATAAACGGCAGACATAATCTCTCTGCGGAATTGTTCATCCTTGCAAGGTTTTCCAAAGGTCTGAACATCTGGTATCCGTCCTCTAATTTATAGGCCTTCATCCCTTCGAATATCTCTGCGCCGTAATGTAATACGGTAGACGCAGGGTGTATAGGAATAAAGTCGAAAGGAACGATTCTCAAATCGTGCCAACCGTCTTTTTCGTTAAAATCCGCCAGGAACATATGATCGGTAAAAAATTTACCGAAACCCAGTTTGGAAAAGTCCGGCTTTTCTTTTGGTGTTTTTGTTTTTTCAATTCTTATATCAGACATAAAAGACTCCTCAATCATGTTTTATTCTTTATCTTTTCTGCGGCTTCTTCACGCATTTTATATTTTAATATTTTCCCTGCCGCGTTCATCGGAAAACTATCTACGAAATCAAAATATCTCGGAACTTTATGTTTTGCGATATTCTTAACGCAGTAGTCCCTTAATTCCGCCTCGGATAGTGCTTCCCCTTCTTTTACGATAACGTAAGCGTACGCCTCTTCTCCGTATTTTTCGTCCGGAACTCCGACCACCTGTACGTCGCTAACCTTGGGGTGCGTATAAAGGAAGTCTTCTATTTCCTTCGGGTAAAGGTTTTCGCCTCCGCGAATTATCATATCTTTCAGTCTTCCGGTTATCCTGTAATTCCCGTCCGGCATTTTAAGAGCGAGATCCCCTGTATGCAACCAACCGTCTTTATCTATTGCTTGCGCGGTTTCTTTGGGCATCTTGTAGTAACCTTTCATAATGTTATAACCCCTCGCCACGAACTCGCCCACGGTATTGTAAGGCACTTCTTCGTTTGTCTCAGGATCTACTATCTTACACTCTATATTCGGAAGGTTCCTACCGACGGTATTAACCCTGACTTCTATGCTGTCGTCAGTACTCGACATAGTGCAACCGGGTGAAGCCTCGGTCTGTCCGTACACTATGGTTATCTCTTTCATGTTCATCTTATCCAAGACTTCCTGCATAACCGCAACCGGACAAGGACTGCCTGCCATAATACCCGTTCTCATATACGAAAAATCAGTCTTTTTGAAATCCGGATGCGAAAGCATTCCTATAAACATAGTCGGCACGCCGTGGAAACACGTTATTCTTTCCTGATTTATACACGCAAGCGCCGGCTTCGGCGAATAATACGGGAGCGGACAAATAGTTACGCCGTGCGTTATGGACGCAGTCATCGCAAGCACCATCCCGAAACAATGGAACATAGGCACCTGTATCATCATTCTGTCAGCCGTGGAAAGATCCATCCTGTCGCCGATACATTTTCCGTTATTAACGACGTTATAATGGGTAAGCATTACTCCCTTAGGAAAGCCCGTGGTACCGGAAGTATACTGCATATTGCAAACGTCGTTTACACTAACCGCGTTCGCCACGACCGCAAGTTCTTCTTTCCCGACGTATTTTGAAAGTTCCACAAACTCCTGGAAAGTAAAACATCCATCCTGTTCGAAACCAACGGTTATAACGTTGCGTAAAAACGGCAGACGTTTGCTGCGCAATTTTTCGCCCTTTTTATTATTTTTCAGTTCCGGACAAAGCTCGTTTACTATCCCTTGGTAATCGGAATCTCTGTAACCTTTTATCATCACCAAAGTATGAGTGTCCGACTGTTTAAGAAGATATTCCAGTTCGTGAATCTTATACGCGGTATTCACCGTAACGAGAACAGCGCCTATCTTTATCGTCGCCCAGAAAGTAAGATACCACTCCGGAACGTTAGTAGCCCAGACGGCAACGTGATCTCCGGCTTTTACGCCTATTGCCATAAGCGCGCGAGCTATTTTATTGACTTCGTCCCGAAATTCCGAATAAGTGCGGGTATAATCGAGAGTCGTATACTTAAACGCGAGTTGATCCGGAAATTCTTCCGCAACCCTGTCAAGAACCTGAGGAAACGTAAGATCTATAAGCGTTTCTTTTTCCCAGATGAACTTACCCGTCTTCGCGTTATTATCAAAAAGATTGCCGTGCCAGGCCTGTGCGCCTTCAAAAGCCGACATATAGCCGGAAAATTGAGGAAGAACTATTTCTAAATCCCCTAAATCTTTCAGACAGTCTTTTTCAAGTTCAAGAGAAACGAAACCTTCATAATTTACCGTTCTTAAAGTTTCGTATACGTCTTTTATGGGCAGAACTCCTTCTCCCAAAAGTCTGAATTCCGTTTCAGAGTCCGCGCCTGCGCAGTCTTTAATATGTACGTGTTTAACGTGTTTGCCCAGATTTTTCATGGAAAAATCCGGACTTTCTTTTCCGATTGCCACCGTCGAATATATATCCCACAAAGCGGAAAAATTATCGCTGGCAAATTCGCCAAGTACGTCGGCTGCCAAAACCGTGTCGGCAAAAACTCCGCTCGTCTCTAAAAGGACGGTGATTCCTGCCTTTTCCGCCGCTAAAATCAGCGACGGGAATATCTTTTCTATAGTTTTTACGGCGACCTCTTTGTCTGCAGAAGTCCTCACGCTTACATATTGGCAATCGAGTTCTTTCGCAAAATCAAAAATACTGTACATTTCTTCGGAAAAGCCGTTATCTGTAATATCTTTAACTGCGTTGACGCAAGAAATTTTTATGCCGTTCTCAAACAAAAACCTTTCGGAATAAGAAAGCTTACCTTTACCGAAAGCATTTTCTGTCTTATAACCGTTTAAGTCGGAAATTTCAAGACCGGCTATTTTGTTCTCATTTAAAAGTTTTACGATCTTATAAAAACTTTCCTTCCAGCCCCTATCGGAAAACGAAAGATTCATCCGTTCACCTCTTTATATACCGCTTTATTTATTGCGTTTACATAAGCGCGTATCGAAGCGCCTATTACGTCCGTAGAAACGCCCCTGCCCGAATATATAGCGCCGTTAAAACGGAGTTTAACTATTGCTTGTCCAAGCGCCTCTTTACCTTCAGTTACGGCGCCGAGTTCAAAATCGTCGAGTTCGAAATGTCTGCCGACAACGGATTCTATTGCAAGAAAAGCCGCGTCCACCGGCCCGTTACCATATGAAAGACCTCTCATGGTTTCCGAATTTTTGCTTAACACAACGCTTGCCGTCGCCGCCACCACGTTGCTGCTGTTTACCGAAAAACTTATAAGCGAATAAGTTTCCGGCACCTGCATAGCGCTCGTCGCAATAATTACGTCAAGTTCTTTCGTATTGACCGTCTTTTTCTCGGAAAGCCGCAAGAATTCCGAGTAAACCTTTTTGAGATCTGCGGCGCTTAAATCGTAGCCGCGCTTTTTAACGAGCTTAGATAACGCCGATTGCGTTATGGTTTTATCTATATCTTCCGTTTTTTCGTCTGTAAATTTTTCTTCGCCGTCCGTAACGGTTCTGTTGCCGCACAGTTCGGAAATACAGCTAACGGTTCTCTTGACCGCCGTGCCGTTTATATTAAGGCAATAACCTTTTGAAGCCAAAAGCGAATCGACCGCCAGCGCGAATTTTTCGAGAGAAACCGCGCCTTCCGTTTCGTATGCGGAAACTTTGACCCCATCTACCCCTGCAAGCACCGCAGCCACAGCGGAAGCTACGCCCATCGAAAAGGCGTCGCTTAAACCGACGTTTAATTTTACGCCCGAAATCCCCGAAACGTTTTTCTTTACGTTTTCGACAAATTCTTTGAATTCCGATGGCAAAGCCGTGCCTGCGGAATCGATTAAAGAAACGGTTTTAACTCCGCTTTCGATTGCGGTTTCTATCAAAGAATACAAGAATTCAGGTTCAGCGCGCGTAGCGTCTAACAAAGAGATTTCCACGTCTCCGCAAAGAGAAACCGCCTTTTTTATAATGTTTGCGGTTTGGTCTTTTATTTGCGCCGGTTTTTTCCCGACCAAATATTCCATCTGCACGGGAGAAACCGGAACCGATAAATTAAGCCTTTTCTTTTTTGCACCTGCTATCAAAGCGTAATTTTTTTCCAACTTATCTTCATCGAAGTCTATTCCGCAAGAAATAACCGATTTGGTTATACAGTTGCAAAGAGTTTTGATAAGCACTTCCTCCGTCTTATCGCCTTTAATGGGAGAAACTTCTATTACGTCCACGTTTAATTCGTTAAGACGCCTCGCTATCTCCATTTTCTCTTTAAAAGAAAGATCCTTTCCGTCGCTTTCAGCAAGAACAAGCGAAAGATCGGAAATGCTAACGTTTTTCATAAAAACACCTCATAAAAAAATAACTCCCGAACTATAAAGTTCGGGACGAAAAAACCGCGGTACCACCCGTATTATTGCCGTAAGGCAATCTCTCGAATCCGATAACGGGGATTGACCGAATGCGACTACCGGATAATTTATCTTTCGAAGCACCTGCCGCAAAGTGAGCGACTTTACCCGCTCCGCTGGCTTTCACCTGCCGCCAACTCTCTGTTTCCGCAAAGTAAAGAATAGTTTTGCCGTTGCATTTAAAATTTTATTAAAAGAATTATATCTTAACGCTTAATTTTTGTCAAGCGTTTGATAGTCGTATCGCTATATTTTAAGTAAATTTTTTATATTCTTCGCAAAAATGTTTTCTCTATCCTCTTCCGTAAGGGAAAGTCTGTTAAATCTTTCTATTTCTTCGGAGGCGTCCCACATGGGGAAGTCCGTACCGAAAAAGAATTTCTCCGCGCCGAATTTCTTTATAAGCTTTTCCGCAAATTCTTTTTCTATGAAAGGAAGCGAAGAACTCGTGTCAAAATAAACGTTATCCAATCCTTCGTAAACGTCCAGACTATCCCAACAACGATAACCGCCGAAATGCGCGCCGATAAAATTCACGTTCTTAAACTTTTTAGCCACCTTTGCGAGCTTGTATGGTTTAGAATACTCGTACCTATTGTCTCCGGTATGGAACAATATGGGAAGTTTATCCCCTACCGCCCTGTAAAATTTTTCTACGCTTTCGTCGTCTATATCGAACTTTTGAAAATCGGGATGAAGCTTTACGCCCTTAAATCCGTTATCAAGACACCATTTTACTTCGTCGTAAACCTGTTCTTCGGTAAGATCCTGATGAAGCGTCATATAGCCTAAAAATTCTTTATGTTCGTCTATTTCGCGTTTTATAAATTCGTTGATTGGGCGAACCTGAGCGGCTTTCGTAGCGCAGGAATGTACTACGAAACGCGATATTCCGGCTTTCTTTCCTATCTCCAGAAGCCGTTCGGGTATACCTGCCGGCATAGCCATTTTTATATCGTAAAACTCCCCAATCGCCTCGGTCGCTTTCTCCGCAATCTTTGGGGGATAAATGTGAGCGTGTGCGTCTATTATTTCCATTGTTTTTCTCCTTTAATTTTTATCATTATCCCCTGCAAATATTTTTATATATGATATATCGGTTTTCCACTCCGAAATCTTGTTTCGCCTTATATGGTCTTCGTTGGCCTTTTTAAGCGCAGCCAAATATTCCGCGTAAGTCGCGCCGTTTACCTTCATATAATGTTCTTCGGCTCTTATAACGTTCCCTTTAAGCTGCGTCCTGCCTATGTGTATTACGCTATGACAATCGCGGCAAACGGCAACAACTTCTTCAAGTTTCTGAATACCGTTCTTTTCGTCGTAACTCCACCTTTCGTGCGCGTCGAGAAATTTTGTCTTTCTTCCGCATACAGAACATTTTCCGCCGGATTTTTTCTTTACTTCCGCTTTTATATAGTCCCACTGCGCTCTGCTTAAAATACTTCTCAGATTGAAATACCAGCACCCGTCGGGAACCAACTCTATTTTAAGTATCTTCTTGTCCATTTACAGTTCACACCGCTCTCGAATCGTGGCAAACGAGATAAAGAACCTGATATTCCTC
>CAJOMM010000011.1:4330-6985 GCA_905235765.1 uncultured Clostridia bacterium | reverse complement strand
GTCAAGATCGGTAAAAGGGTCATCCAGAATCATAAAAGGTTTTTCATCCTTAAACAGCACGTCTATCAATGCAAATCTCTTGCATATCTCAAACATGGTCCTATAACCTTTACTGAAAAACGCGCTTTCTCTCTCCGCGCCCTTTTCTTCCACGGTTATTTTAAAATCCGTATCAATTACCGCAGACACTCCTCGAGGTATTTATTTAAATTATCTTTAAGAGGCGAACTGTATTTGCTTTTTAAGTTTTCGTCGGCGAGTTTTAGAAACTCCAATGTCTCGGTTATAATCTTATATTCTCTTTCTAATTCATGCTTTTCGTCCATCAACTGCGCTTTTTCGTTTTCCAGATCGATTATGGAGTCGTACTGTTCCTGTAAAATTTTTATCCTGCTTTTTAATTGTTCTTCTTTACCGATATTTTTCGTCAGTTCGCCGTTAAGTCGCTGATGTTCGGCTTTAAGATCCGCAAGATTTTCGTCCAAAGAATTTTCGCCGAGTCCCAACGCCTCCAGCTCTTCCATTTCTTTTTTTATTCTATCCGATTCGCAGATAGCCGAATCTAATTGCATTTGCGCGGATTTAAGATATTCTGCTTTATCCTTGTAATTCAAACCCGACGGAACGTCGAATTTTGAAAAAAATTTATCCAAAGCGACGACATAATTTTGCTTTTGTTCCTTCACCACCGAAAGCCGATTTTCCTTTTCTTTTAACGCCATAGAAAAAGTTTGGTAAACTTTACCGGATATCTTCGTTTTTCTGTATTTTGACGCAAACCAAATTAAACTTATCGCCCCTAAGACGGCAATTACTATACCCAGAACGACGTTAACGAACAAAAGTCCTATTCCTGCCGCCGTCAATATCGCAAAAATTATCAAAAAAGGAATAAAATTAAAGACTTTCTTTTCCTGAGGTCCTTTCGCGGAAAAATCTTTGATATCCGCCTCAATCATTTCTTCTTTTGCTGACAACTTTTCCAGTTCCGTAATACACTCCGCAACACTATCTGCGTCTTTTTTACCGAACGAAAAGCCTCGTAAAACCATTTCCGCCGCTTTCTTTTTTTCTGAATATTCTTTTTCCCTCGACGCTAAAACGTCGTGCCTCTTTTTACGCTCGCAAGCGGCTTCTTTCTTTCCCGCTCTTTCATACCTCGAAGAGATATCTTTTAACTTTTCCGTTAAATTCTTATTTTCAAGACTAACTTCTGAAAGAGAGGATTTCAATGCGTTAACGGTTTCGGCTGCGGCAAGAGCGTTTTCCGTTCTGTTTTCGACGTCGCGAATCTGCCTCTTTTTATCTTCTATTTTACCTTTTCCGCCGCGGATATAATATTCCTTGCTCTTGTCTTCCAAAATCTTTACCGCTTTATCGTACGCCGCCGAATCCTGAACTTCGCATACGGAATTATATTTGGAAGTTAAACTGCTGTTGCTTTTTGCTTCGACCTCTTTCTGCGACAAATAGGTTGTGAACGTAAAGCCTTCTTCGTCTATATTGAATATCCTTTCGCCTAAATTTTTATTATTGGGGAACTCTTTTCCGCTGTCAAAATCCGTAAGTCTTACCGTGTCTTCCGATTCTTTGCTGCCGAAAAAACGTTCTATCTTAAAACGCCTGTCTTTCCATAAAAACACGACGTTTCCCCCGAATTTCTCGTTGGAATTCCACGGCGCAAATTTTTTTCTTTCGTTTTCTCCTACGGTTCTTTTTGAATCGTTAAGCCCGTAAAACATTGATTTTATAAACGCGGCGAAAGTGCTTTTGCCCCAGCCGTTGTCCTCTTTTATCTCGTTAAGTCCGTCGCTGAAATCGTAGGAATAATCTTTTAACTTGCCAAAGGCGTAAACGTAACAGCTTATAAGTTTCAATTTATAATTCCCCCTTTAGCGCGTTAAGCCCTTTACTTAAAACAGCGGTTTTTTCTTCGTCCGACAAGTCGGAATCCAAAACAAGCCTGACGAATTCGCCGCGCACCGATTTATCCGCGGCGTAGTCGGAATAGGAAATTTTAAGCGTTGTTCTGTCGTAAACTTTGGCGAAAAAGAAATTTTCGCTCAGTTTATCCGTGAGATCGTCTTTGTCCACTTCAAAATCGGCGTTCCTTTCGCCTTTAACTACAACTTTAATAAGCCCGTTCCTGTCGCATCTTTCTAACAATTCTTTGACTGTCTTGTCCGCAAATTGATAAAAAGATCCTTCCTCCTCGGAAACCGAAAATTCTTCCGTATAGAAAATTCGGCTACAAAATGGCACAAATCTATCCGCTATTTTGCCGTTTTCTATCTCCAAAAGTACGAAACCCTTTACGCCCGTTTCGTCAAAACCTCTCCCATCAAGGCAACCTGAATAGGCGTACACGCCTCTGTCGTCGAGTTTTTCGCACGAAAAAGAGTGAATATGTCCCAAAGCGAGATAGTCTATATTTTTGCCTTTCAGTCGCGGCAGGTTTATGACCTCTGCCGATTCAGACGACGTGTTATAACCGTAAATCTGACCGTGCATACACACGACGTTTATTCTATCCTCTTTAAGATTTAACGTGTCGTAAACGAAACCGGAATTTACCTTATCTAAAGTTATACCCGTTACAACGGCGTCTCCGAAATCAAAAGACGTCCACTCTTTTCCGAAAATTTTAAAGTTTGA
>CAJOMM010000011.1:0-4239 GCA_905235765.1 uncultured Clostridia bacterium | reverse complement strand
GCGGTCTTTTTGGTTATTCGCTTGGTATCGAACATATCGCCTGCGATTATTACCGCGGTTACGCCGTTTTCCGTAGCGTAAGAACATAGTCTTTCAAACGTCCTTACTATCTCTTCTCTTCTTATTTTGCTTTTTTCCGGCGGAAGAGTATCTATTTTAGAATCGAGATGCAGATCCGCGCAATGAATCAACTTCATCATTTACCTTTACAAAATCTTATTAAATAAATTATATAGTAATTCTTCGGATATGTAAAGCACGCAAAATAAAAATTCCGAAGAATTTCTTCGGAATTTTTACTCGTCTTTTGTTATAGCAACTTCTCTCTTGGAATTCGCTGTTTCGATTTTCCTTTTCATCCGCTTATCGTTTATCCTTTTTAACGTATGCAATTTAGAAAGGTTATACCTCAATATCGCATAGGATAAAAAATTAAAAAATACGTTTACAATAGCGACAGGAAGTCCTATCGTCAAAAAATAGCCGCGATATGCGAATTCGAAAAACGCAAGCAAAAACCCGAACACCATACCTAAAGTGTGTCCGCATACGCCGTAATTTGCTTCTTCGATATACCTATCGACGTATTCGTTATTCGTCGGGTCCTCTATCTTGTTTTTACGAAAACCGGTTAAATGCCCTAATTCCGGCACCAAGTCTTTCCATTTCTTAATGCCTATCTTTTCGTAAAACCTACACTTTTTCTTGTTCGCGGAAAAACGCGTATTTTCGGCTTTGAACCACTTTTTAGGAAGAAGCCACCTCGCCACCGACGCAAATATCCCGTCGATTATAATTACCGCAACAACGGATAGAACCGTCGCAATTATTACGAACAAAACGCTCCACTCGTTTATGGGCGCTATAAAAAAACAATTAAGCGCGGCGATTAAAGCCAAACAAATTAAAACCAATCCCCAGTAAAGCATAATTTTTAACTTTCGTACGAAAGCGCAACTCCGTAAAATTTTTCATAAATTTTCTGCCAGACCTTATAATTTTCCTCTGAAAGATACGCCTCGTTCTCTTTCGCAGAAAGTCCTTCCTTCGGGAATAAAGGTTCTGAAAACCATACGGTATAATCCTGAACGAAACCGCCTTCCGGATCGGGCTTTTCGGAATCCTCCATCGTGATGAACACGGGAAGCACGGGAACTCCGCTCCTCACCGCAAGTCTGAAAGCGCCTGCCTTTAACGGGCGCGGTTTCTTATAGCCGAACCACAACGCCTGTTCCGGATATATAAGTATCTTTTCTCCGCTTTTTAACAACTCGTCCACAGCCCTTAAAAATTTAATCATCGCATATTTATTTTCCGAAAGAGGCAACGTGTTGCAATGTCTGAAAAAAAATCCGAAAAGACCTTCAAAACTCGTGTAATTACCTTCCTTTATCACCTTATATAGCCTATGTTTTTTAGGAAGCCGTTTTTTTACCGATTTATACACGGCATAGTGATCGTATATCGAAAAGTGATTACAGGTCAAAATAACGCCTTGGTCTTTAACTTTATCAAAATTTTCTATCCCGTTTATCGCTTTTATGCGAAGATTTCCCTTTTTAATCTCTTTTTCAAAATAGTTTTCCGCCATAAAGTTGGCTATTTGGGTATATATTTTAGAAGAAAGTTTCTCGTTCAGATAGTCAACTTTATTCGGATCGAGAGGCTTTGGGTCCGGGTCGTCCGCAACGTCTCTGTCCCAAAATCCGTTTTTTTCAAATTCCGCAATTCTTGCAGCGATTTTAATCTTCCTTTCGGAATACCCGTTAAAGTCGTCCATTTTACCCTCTTTTTGCATTAGCCTTCTGCAATCTCAAAAAGTTTTTATCGCTTTCGATAATATCTTTTGCCATACCGATAAGCCTTAAAAACGCCTTTTCGTCGTTTAACTTATCTTCCGCCGTCGTTTTTGAACGCATGTCAAGAAGCATGTCATAATAAGGCGTTTTGGTAGCATATTTCCAGAAAACGTCCTGATACAAAATGTCGTCGTATTTCCATGGGCGGAATTTCATTTTAAAATGTATCGCCTTTAACTCTTTGCCTTTTTCTCCGGCTACAAGTTCGGGCATCGGCGTTTTATTCCATTTGGGATCGATGTATTTTACGCTATCGATACACAAAACGTTGAGACAGTCCTGATCGGGAGCAATTTCAAATTTATATTTCAACATATATTCTATAAATCTATGCTCCACGTTTTGTTTCTTGTATTCTTTCGAATTAAATAAAAGCAGACCGGAATTAAAATAATCGTTTCTGTTTAATCCTAAAAATTGCTCCACGTAATCGGCAAAACTCGGTATCGTAGGCACAATTTCGTCTCTCGTTACGCCGAATACGTATCCGTCTAAATTTTCATCAAAAAGCTTTGACACGTCTTCTGTAAACACGATATCGCTGTCGGCGTAAAGTATTTTCTCATAACCCGGAAAAAGCGAAGGTATAAAAACCCGATAAAAAATAGCGTTCGTATAATAATCTCTTAAATGCAATTTGTCGCCTATCTCGGTCATCCTGTCCGCCACGTCAACAAACTCTACAGAAACGTTCGTCGCACATTTTTCGGACATACTTGCCAAAAGCTCCTGATTCTCCTTTTCTATGCCGGTATTGAGAATAAAAATTTTATAATAAAAATCCTGCGAGGCGTTTTCGATTATGGACTGAATAGACACGCTTAAAAACGGCGCGTAATTATCGTCAATCGCAAAAACGACGGGTATTTCTTTTCCGTTCGACTTATCAACCATTTGAATCTCCTTATAAGCTTTTGCGTTCGGTTATATTCCGCAAAATCATTACGAAAATATTGTAATAAATTGTAAAAAATAAATCAATAATTATATCTCTAATATTAATTCTCGTATATTGAAAGTTTAGAGTCGGCTATCTACTTTCAAGATACAACAACTCTACTTTTGCGAGAGTTTATCTATCACGCTAAAAATTTTAGAAAAAATAACAAAAAACTTGCATTTTTTATTTTTTTTTGATAAAATCATCAATATGAGAGAGATAAAAGATAATCTTGCGGAAAATTTGACCAAGTTAAGACAAGCCAACAACCTTACGCAATCCGAACTTGCGGAAAAATTGAATTATACCGATAAATCGGTTTCCAAATGGGAACACGGCGAATCCGTTCCCCCGATCGACGTACTTAAAAGCCTTGCGGATATTTACGGCGTAACCCTTGATTTTTTGGTCGAAGAACACCAAAGCGAAGTTTACGATAAAAGATATAATTATAAAGAAAATAAACCTAATAAGATAGTTATTACATTACTCGCCGTATCGCTGGTATGGATCATTTCTACGTTATTGTATATTTACGGACTTACTCTCGCCGAGCAAAATTATTGGCAAATATTCGTTTTTGCCGTGCCTGTTTCCACGATAGTCCTTATAGTCTTTAACGGTATATGGGGAAAACGGAAATTCACCTTTGTTCTTATTTCCGTACTTGTGTGGTCGCTGCTCACAAGCGTTTACATTTATTTTATAGAAAACAACCCTTGGGCAATATTTATAATCGGTATCCCGGTACAGATAGCGATAATTTTATGGTCGCAATTAAAACAAGGATAAAATAAATTATAATTAAATAGTAAACTGCGCTTAAAATTTGTTGCAAAATAAATAAGTTTGTGCTACAATATTTTAGGTCAACGGGGTATGGCGCAGTTGGTAGCGCGCTTGTCTGGGGGGCAAGAGGCCGTGAGTTCAAGTCTCGCTACTCCGACCAAAAAAATTCCGAGGCAAAAGCTTCGGAATTTTTTATGCAAAATATAACGGCGACTGCTTTTTTAAGCAGTTTATTTTTTACCGAAAAGTTTACGCATAAACGCCGGAACTTCTTTGCCCTTTTTTTCTTCTTTTACAGGCTCTTCCCGTATCTGTTCTTCTTCCTTTTCGGCGTTTATTTCTTCATAGGTGGCAACCGACTCTTGTTCCTCTTCTCCGTTTTTCGACTTTCTGTCTTCTTTTTCTATCTCTACAAGCAAAGGAGGAATATTACTTTCGTCGAGTTCTTTTTCAGTCATTTGACTAATTTCTACAAGTTTTTCCGTTTGCTGTTCTATAGAATTTTTACCGTCCGTAACCGGATTGAAACCCGTTGCTATAACAGTTATTTTCACTTCGTCTATAAGGCTTTCGTCTATCGTTGCGCCAAATATAATATTTGCGTCTTTATCTATAATTCCGGCAACAAGTTCCGCAGCTTCCGAAACTTCG
>CAJOMM010000010.1 GCA_905235765.1 uncultured Clostridia bacterium | reverse complement strand
TGGCTACGCCTTTTATCTGCCATGCCAAAACGTTTTCAGGTTTGGATCATTACTAAAATAATATCGAAAAAATCGCAAAACAGTTAACGGTTTATACATTTTTGCCGGAAATCCTTTGAAACAGAAATTTTCGGCAATGCAAAATAAAAGGATAGCAAAATAATTGCTATCCTTTTATTTTTATTAAAAACGTTTAAGAGCAGATTAAAACCTTAATCAGTGGTGGAAAAGACGCATTGCGGTAAACGCCATAACCATATCGTGTTTATCCGCCGCCTGTATAACGAGATCGTCTCTCACGCTGCCGCCGGGCTCCGCAACGTATTTTACGCCGCTTTTTGCCGCGCGTTCGATATTGTCCGAAAACGGGAAAAACGCGTCGGAAGCAAGCGTTATACCGCTTACCGTTTTAAGATAGGCGTCTTTTTCTTCGCGAGTAAACGGTTCCGGTTTTACCGCAAAATATTTTTGCCACTCGCTAATAAGCTCCGAATAGTCGGCGTCCGAAAGATAAAGATCTATAATGTTGTTTTTATCCGGTCTGCCTATTCCTTCCGCAAATTTAAGCGACAGAACGCGTTCGCTTTGTCTTAAATTCCAAAGGTCTGCCTTTGACGCCGCAAGTCTTGTGCAATGAATTCTCGACTGTTGACCGGCGCCTACGCCTATCGCCTGCCCGTCAGTTGCAAAACATACGGAATTGGACTGCGTATATTTAAGCGTTATAAGCGCAATTATCATATCTTTTATTTTATCGTCCGGAATTTGCTTGTTTTGGGTAACGATATTCTTAAGAAGATTTCCGTCTATTTTAAACTCGTTTCTGCCCTGCTCGAAAGTAACGCCGAAAACCTGTTTGCGTTCTACGGGGTCAGGTTTATACGACGGGTCGATTTTTATTATGTTATAAGCCCCCTTACGCTTCTGTTTAAGCAATTCGAGAGCCTTTTCGCTGTAAGACGGCGCAATAATACCATCGGAAACTTCCCGTGCGATTATTTTTGCGGTAGTTTCGTCACACTCGTCCGACAGCGCGATAAAATCCCCGAAAGAGGACATTCTGTCCGTTCCGCGCGCCCTTGCGTAAGCGGAACCAATCGCCGAATCGTCAAGCCCTTCTATATCGTCGACAAAACACGCTTTTTTAAGGACTTCGGAAAGCGGTTTCCCTATCGCCGCGGAAGTCGGCGAAACGTGCTTAAATGATGTTGCCGCGACTTCTCCCGTAGCTTCTTTTATTTCCTTTACTAATTGCCAGGCGTTGAAAGCGTCCAGAAAATTTATATATCCCGGCCTTCCGTTTAATATTTCAACGGGCAAATCTTGTCCGTCCGCCATAAAGATACGCGCCGGCTTCTGATTGGGGTTACATCCGTATTTTAAAGAAAATTCCTTCATGTTTTATCCTTTAACGTTTGTTTTTATTGATAAGTCTGTTTTCGGCTTTACCGGTTTCAAGATCTACGTATCTGACGTAAAGCGAAATTTTATTGTTTTCGTCCAAAGCGTTCCACAGTTTACCCGTAAACTCGTCTATAGCGTCGGGAATTTCAACGCGCTCCGGCTCGCCGCAAAAGGTGGGAATAGGGTTTCCGTCCGTAACGTAAGTATGAATAAAATGCCCCAAACCGTTTAACGGGGAATAAGAAAAAGTATAGCGGTTGCACGCGGAACCTTTTTCGTCTGCGGATTTTAGAATACTCATCTCGTAATCGAAATCGCTTTTATTAAAGTTGATTATCCCGCTGATTCTCGGCGTAAGGTTAGGCGCGTCCGGTTCAAATTCGCGGCTTTTAAGCGCTTCGGAAAAACTCTTGCCGCACTCTAATCCGTGATAAATTGTATCCGTCTGGTCGCCGTTTGTGATTATTAAACTGTTTTTATACTGTCTTATCGCCGGGTAAATAATGAGACTTTTATCTACCACCTTTGCGGAGTCGAAAGGTTCGGTAAACACTTCGCCGTTTTGTTCATTAAATACGCGGTTTCTACTGTTTTCGCTTCTTCCCATTATAAAATAAGAACCAACGGCTTTCGTTCCGTCTTTGCTTTTACCGATAACGATACCGCGCCCCACGTAGGGATTGCCGTAAATTAGTTCCGCAATATCTCGCGTTTTGTAAACGTTCATAGGTTTCACTCCTTAAAAAGCGCCTCGCTTTTAAATTTCGCTTTCAAATCTTTCAAAACCGAACATCAAATCTTCCTTTTTATGACTGTCCGACGAGAGGATAAACTTTCCTCCGATGCTTTTTATAAATTCGCGTATCTCTTTTTCAGGATACGCGTCGGCGCGCAAATTTTTTCGGTAAGCGCCCGTGTTAATTTCAAAAACCTTGTTTGCCGCAACGAGATCTTTTGCCGCCGCCTTATACGCCGCAACGTACCTTTCGTTCTTCTCGTCGAAAAGCGATCCGTCGCCGTTGAACTTCGCTATTAAATCGAAATGCCCGATAATGCCTATCCCTTTTCTTTTTGCAAACTGCCTTACCGTTCCGAAATACCTTTCGCAAGCGGAATAAAAATCCCCTCCGAAAACTTCGTCTACAGTTTTAATTAAACTGTCTTTGCTTTCGTCGACGGGATAAAACCTTCCGCCTATCTTAAAGTAGTGGACGGAGCCTATCGCATAATCGTAATTTTTTACGCTTTTTTTGGAATAAAAGTCCTGTTCCACGCCGATAAGTATTTTGATTTTATCGCCGTATTTTGATTTAAGCCTTTCCGCCTCCTTGAAGTAAGAAGGAATATCCTCGCCGGAAACACAATAACTACGGTCGAAAAACGTATAGGAATGATCGGAAAAACCTATCTCCGTCATTTCGCTTTTCAGCGCGGCGAGAAGAACTTCTTCCATCGTATTTTTACCGTCGCTGAAAGTCGTGTGAACGTGGTAGTCTTTATAAACCATCAGGTCATTTTCTCCTGTTTTATTTTTTTGTCTATTACGTGTCTCGAAGAAAGTTCGTTGAAAATTTCTTCAAGGGTTATATC
Organism: uncultured Clostridia bacterium; assembly: GCA_905235765.1. Classification (GTDB taxonomy): domain Bacteria; phylum Bacillota; class Clostridia; order Christensenellales; family Borkfalkiaceae; genus UBA1259. Next base: position 8,506 of record CAJOMM010000010.1, on the reverse strand, counting down.
CATATCCGCCATAAGCACCATAACGTGATAAGCGAGGTCGGCAATTTCGTAGACGGTTTCCGCGTGATCGTCTCCTTTTCCCGCAACTATCACTTCTGTACTCTCTTCTCCGACTTTCTTTAAAATTTTGTCTCTGCCCTTTTCAAAAAGATAGGTGGTGTAAGAACCTTCCTTTTTATCGGTTTTTCTGCCTTTTATCAGCGAAAACAACTCTTCATAGGAAAAGTCTTTTAATTGGTCGCTTAAATAAACGAAATCGTTAAAGCAAGACTCCGTACCGAGGTGGCACGCCGGACCTTCGGGTTTTACCGAAACCACGAGCGCGTCGCGGTCGCAATCTGCCGTTATAGATACGACGTGTTGATAATTGCCGCTCGTTTCACCTTTCAGCCAAAGTTCCTTTCTCGAACGGCTCCAAAAACAAGTAAGTCCTTTTTCCATAGTTATTTTAAGGCTTTCGGCGTTCATATAAGCGAGCGTCAAAACCTTTTTGCTTACGCTGTCGACGACTATCGCCGGTATAAGCCCGTTTTCGTCAAATTTCAGTTCTTTTACGTCTAACATATTTTCTCCTTTATATTCTCGTCGGAATTCCGTTATTTATCATAAGATTTTTAAGATCCGCAATATTGGTTTCGCCGTAATGGAATATCGAAGCGGCAAGCCCTGCGTCTACCTTAGGAAGAGTTTTGAAAAGCGTTATAAAATCTTCCGCGGCCCCTGCGCCGCCGGACGCTATTACGGGCACCGAAACAGCGTCCGTTACGGCTTTTAGCAATTCTATATCGAAGCCGCCTTTCACGCCGTCCGTGTCGATAGAATTGACGACGACTTCCCCTGCGCCCGAATTAACTCCGCGTTTTATCCAATCTATCGCTTCTAAACCGGTATTTTCCCTTCCGCCTTTTCTGAAAACGGTGAACTTTCCGTCAACTCGTTTAATATCGACCGATAAAACCACGCATTGATCGCCGTAAAGCTTTGCCGCCTCGCCGATAAGCGATGGATTTTTAATCGCGCCCGAATTAACGCTTACCTTGTCCGCTCCGCACTTTAACACTCTGTCAAAGTCCTCTACCGTGTTGATTCCTCCGCCGACGGTCAAAGGAATAAACACCTTTTCCGCCGTCTGTCTTAAAATCTCGGTGAAAATTTTTCTGCCGTCGGAGGACGCGGTTATATCGTAAAACACAAGTTCGTCCGCGCCGTTTTTACTGTAATATTCGGCGAGATCCACGGGCGAAGAAATTTCCTTGAGTCCCGTAAAGTTTACGCCTTTAACTACCCTGCCGTCCTTAACGTCAAGACAGGGAATTATTCTTTTCGTAATCATTTTGCCACCTTTATCGCCGCTTTCAAGTCGATAGCCCCCGTATAGTAAGCCTTGCCGACAATCGCCCCGTAAACGCCCATATCTTTAAGCCTTTTTACGTCGTCCAAATCCGATACGCCGCCCGAAGCTATAACGTTTAACGAATATCTTTCCGAAACTTCTCTGTAAAGCTCTATATTCGTACCCTTCATCGCGCCGTCTCTGCCGACGTCCGTGCATATAACGGTTTTTACGCCTATTTCGCTTATACCGTCCAAAAAGGTAAACAAATCTATTCCGGAACTTTCCGTCCAGCCCTTTACGGCGATAAAACCGTTCTTGACGTCCGCTCCGACCGCTATTCTGTCGCCGAACTTTTTTACCGCTTCTTTCAAGAAGGCGCCGTCTTTTACAGCCGCCGTGCCAAGTATAACTCTGTCGATTCCGCAATCCAGATACTTCTTTACGGTTTCGGTATTTCTTATTCCGCCGCCGACTTCGACGAAAATTCCGCCTACTTCTTTAATTTCCTTTATAGTGTCGAAATTAAAAGTTTCGCCGGTTTTGGCGCCGTCTAAATCAACTACGTGGATATGCGTCGCGCCGCATTTTTTAAATCTTTCCGCAAAGAAAAGCGGATCGCCGTATTCGGTTTTCTTGTCGTATTCGCCTTGGTATAATCTGACCGCTTTTCCCCCGATAACGTCTATCGCCGGTAAAATAATCATACGCGCTCCTTTTGCATTTCCGAAAACGCCTTCAGAATTTTTAATCCTACCTCGCCGCTCTTTTCGGGATGAAATTGACACCCCATAACGTTTCCGCAGGCGACCGCCGCAGTCAGCATTTTGCCGTACTCCGTATACGCGATAACGAAGCGTTCACAATTCACCGCCGCGAAAGAGTGTACGAAATAAACGTAATCGCCGTCTTTTATATATTTGAATAAAGGGTTATTCCCGTTGAACTTTAAGGCGTTCCACCCGATATGCGGAATTTTAAGTTTACCCATATCGTCTATCGCTTTAACGTCCCCTTTTATAAGCGCAAGCCCTTCATGTTCGCCGTATTCGTAATCTTTTTCGAATAAAAGTTGCATACCGAGGCAAATTCCCAAAAGCGGAACGCCCCTTTTTGCGGCGTTTTTGACGGCTTTGTCAAGTCCGCTTTCCTTTAATTTTTTTGCCGCGTCGGAAAACGCCCCGACGCCAGGCAGAACCAGCCTTTCCGCATTTTCGATAACTTCCGCTTCTGAAGAGACGACTGCTTCTTCGCCTATCGCCGCGAAGGAACTTTTCAGCGAAAACAGATTGCCTACGCCGTAATCGACAATAACCGTCATTTACAATACCCCCTTAGTGGAAGGAATAACGGACTTATAACGTTCGTCAACGGTTACCGCCGACCTTAAACTTCTTGCGACCGACTTAAACGCCCCTTCGATAATGTGGTGCGAGTTTTTGCCCGAAAGAGTTTTAAGGTGCAGGGAACTCTCCGACTTGCGAACGAACCCGAAGAAAAATTCTTCGGTAAGTTCGGTGTCGAAATCTCCCACTTTTTGCGTGGGAATTTTAAGGTCGCATTCAAGGAAAACTCTTCCGGAAAAATCTACGGATGTAAGAACCAACGCTTCATCCATAACCAGCGTGCAGTCTCCGTAACGATTTATGCCTTTTTTGTCTCCGAGCGCTTTTTTGAACGCCTCGCCGAGAGCTATCCCAACGTCCTCAACGGTGTGGTGATAATCTACGTATGTGTCGCCGACGCAAGTAAGTTTCAGATCGAATTTTCCATGCATAGCAAACAAAGTCAGCATATGATCCAAAAAACCGCAACCGGAATTTACTTCGCTTTTACCCTCTCCGTCGAGGTTTAAGTATAAAGAAATATCCGTTTCCGTCGTTTTTCTTTTTACGGTTGAATCTCTCATCATATCTCCTTTACCGCCTCCGTCGCCGCTTTAACGAGCGCGACGGTATCTTCCATACTACCCACGGTTATGCGAATAAAATCGCTTATTCTCGGCTTTTCGAAATGCCTTACTAAAACGCCCTTTTTCTTCAATGCCTCGTAAAGGTCTTTGCCTTTTACGCCGTTATACTTTGCAAACACGAAGTTCGCCGAAGAATCTAATACGGTGAATCCGGCGCCGCGAAGTTTTTCCGTCATATATTCCCTGTTACTAATTATCTTTTTACAGTTACCGTTAAAATAATCTTCATCGAGCAACGCGCCTATAGCCGCCGCCGCGCTCATCCTTGACAAATTGTAAGGGTTTGTGGAATACTTGACCGCTTTGAGGTCGTTTATAAGGCTTTCGTTTGCCGCAGCAAAGCCTACTCTTGCGCCGGCAAGCGAACGGGACTTTGAAAAAGTGCGAACGACTATAAGATTATCAAAATCGTCTATATACGGCAAAACGCTTTGTCCGCCGAAATCGATATACGCCTCGTCAACCACGACTACGTTATTTTTGTTGCTTTTAACTATATCTAAAACTTCTTCCGGCGAAAGAACCTTGCCCGTCGGCGCGTTGGGGTTTGCAATAATCACCGTTCCGCAGGCGGAAGCGTAATCTTTCGCATTTAACGAAAAGTCTTCGCGCAAAGGGATAATTTTCTTTTCCGCGCCGTAAAGGTTAGCAAATACTTCGTAAAAACCGTAAGTTATATCCGCGAAAACCGCAGTTCCGCCTTCCGAACAATACGCGGCGAAAACGTAATTTAAGGCTTCGTCCGAACCGTTGGTAAAAAGAAGATTTTCCTCTTTTACGTTGAACTTTTCCGCAGCCACGCTGACTAAAGACGTATATTCGGGGTCGGGATAAAGCTCGCAGTTTCCTACCGCTTCTCTTGCAAGCTTCATCGCAAAAGCCGACGGAGGAAAAGGCGATTCGTTCGTGTTAAGCTTAACGTAAGCCGTATCTTTTGGTTGCTCGCCCGGAACGTATGGCGAGTTGCTTCTGAATCTGTCGCTTATAAATTTACTCAATTTTTGTTCCCCCTTAAAAGCGCGCTTTTCGCATGCGCCGTTAAACCTTCGTTTTCGGCAAATAACGCCACTCCTTTCGAAACCGCCTTTGCGGAAGTTTCCGGATAGTAAACGTACTGCGTTTTCTTGATAAAATCGTCAACCGAAAGCGGGCTGGAAAATTTAGCCGCGCCGCCTGTCGGCAGCGTATGATTAGGACCTGCGATATAATCGCCGAACGCTTCCGGCGAAAACCTCCCTAAAAATACCGAGCCTGCGTTGTGAACCTTTTTTAATATTTCGAAAGGCAGATCTACGCAAAGTTCCAGATGCTCCGGCGCGATTTCGTCGGAAATTTTCACCGCCTCGTTAAGGTCGTTTGCAACGATAATTTTTCCGTTATTATCGATGGAAGCGCGCGCTATTTCATAGCGCGGCAATAAAACTATCTGCCTCTCGATCTCCTCGCTTACTTTTTTTGCAAACTTTAAGTCGTCGGTAATAAGCACGGCGGAAGCAAGTTTATCGTGTTCCGCTTGCGATAAAAGATCCGCAGCGACAAATTCCGGATTGCTTTTGCCGTCGGAGATAACGAGAATTTCGCTCGGACCGGCTATCGTATCGATAGCTACGGCGCCGAAAACCTGTTTCTTTGCTTCCGCAACGAAGGCGTTTCCCGGCCCTACTATCTTATCTACCTTAGGCACGCTTTGAGTGCCGTACGCCAGCGCGGCGATCGCTTGCGCGCCGCCCGTTTTATAAATTTCGTCTACGCCGGCTATCTTTGCCGCCGCAAGAATTACGGGAGCAATCTTCCCGTTCTTACTTGGCGTCGTCATTACTATTTTTTTAACCCCGGCAACTTTTGCCGGTATCACGTCCATAAGAACGGTCGAAGGATATGCCGCCGTTCCGCCGGGAACGTATACGCCGACGCTCTCTATCGCGGTTATTTTTTGCCCCACCGTCGCGCCGTCTTCATTGATTATTTCAAAACCTTGTCTTACCTGCTTTTCGTGAAAAGCGGTTATATTTTTCGCAGAGTGCCGCATTACTTTTATAAGTTCCGCGTCGGTATCCGCAAAAGCTTTTTGAATCTCTTCTTCGCTTACCCTTAAATCGCTTAATACAGCGCCGTCGAATTTTTCACAATACTTTTTCAGCGCGCTATCTCCGTTCTCCTTAACGTCGGCAATTATTTCCGCAACGGTTTTTTCCACGTCGCATAAAGGGCTAACGCGCGCAAATATCTTTTCTTTTTCAGTTTTATCGAATTCCAAAATCTTTATCATACGTTACCTGTCGTTTACCGCTTCGGTCAAATTTTTTAAAAGCGCGGAAATCTGTTCGTTCTTGAATTTACTTGCCGACTTATTCGCGATAAGCCTTGCGCTAATAGGACAAATCGTCTCTACTACCGCAAGGTTGTTTTCCTTTAACGTCGCGCCCGTTTCCACTATATCCACTATTACGTCGGATAGGTTAAGTATCGGCGCTATCTCTATAGAACCGTTCAAATTTATTACGTCTATATTTCTTCCGCGCGACATATAAAACTTTTTGGCAATATTCGGAAACTTCGTAGCGACTCTTAAACTTGCGTTTTCGTCGTACCTTGAACCGTTTACGGCGGCAACCGCCATTTTACAATTTCCGAGTTTCATATCCAAAAGTTCGTAAACGTCCGGCTCGTATTCCAAAATAATATCTTTACCGGCAACGCCGACGTCCGCGGCGCCTCGCTCCACGTAAATCGTTACGTCCGAGGGCTTGACCCAAAAATACCGGATTTTTTTACTCTCGTTGGTAAACACCAATTTTCTGTTCGGCGAAAGCAACGCCGGACATTCGTAACCCGCTTTTGCAAACGTAGCGTAAACGTTTTCACCGAGTCTGCCTTTAGGCAACGCGACGTTTAAGTACTCGTCGTTCTGCGGCAAAACCTCGCCTTTCCCCACACGCTCCAAAACGTCGAGATAGACTGCAAAACCTATCGCTTTGCCGCTCTTTTTAAGTTTTCTCATCAACCTGTCGTACTGTCCGCCCGAAAGCACCGCCAAAGGAACGTTCTTGACAAAACCGCGGAAAACGATGCCGTTATAGTAATTTACGTCGCTGACAACCGAAAAATCCACTCTTACCACGTCCGCCAAGTCGCTTACCGCGATTTCGGAAAGCACTTCGGTAAATTCGTTGAAACTTGCGCTGTTTATTTCATTTTTCAGCGCGCAAAGTTCCGCCAGAACGTCCTTTACGTTTCCGCTTACTTTCACGAGCTTAATCAAAAGGTCAAGCGTTTTCTCGTCTGCGCCGGAAGCCACAACTCTCATTTCGTCGAAGTTTTTGTCGCCTATCGCCTTTACTATATGCGCGGCGTTTGCGTTCCCCACTTTAAGGGAGTTTAAAAGTTCGGTTATTACGGAAATATCGGAAACGTCCAGCACGCAATTATCGCTGACCGAAATAAGGCTTTTTGCCGCAAGATATATGACTTCCACTATCTCTTTTTTGCCAAGAGAACCGAAACATTCAAGCCCCGTCTGCATTATTTCTTTAAACTGAGCGGAAGGGGTAGCCCTGTATACGTTCTCGCTGTAATATACTTTTCTTATTTCCGAGGGCGCGTAAACGCTGTTTTTAATTATAGAAAGAGTTACGTCGGGCTTTAACGCCATCAATTTTCCGTCGGTATCCGTAAACGTAATTACGTTGTCCGAAACGAGAAATTCCTTATTTTCGGCGTAAAGGTCGTATTCTTCAAACTTGCTCATACGATACGGTCTGTAACCGAAACCGTAGTAAAGCTCTCTTAAATTCAACGAAAATTTTTCTGCCGAATCCAACAATTTATCATTTATTTTCATTTTAAATCCCTTAGTTTTCCTCACCGTTATTTTGGGCGTTTTCACAGTTTCCCTTTGCGCCGCCCGAAAGTTTATCCACCACGGCACGGTATCCGCCGGCGCCGTAATTCAAACACCTGTTTACGCGGCTTATCGTAGCGCTGCTTACGCCGACCTTTGCGGATATCGTTTGATAATTTTCGCCATCGTTCAAAAGTATTGCCGTTTCCAGCCGCTGCGCCATATCCTGAATTTCTTTTATCGTGCAAAGATCTTCAAAAAAATCCGAGCACTCTTTGGCGGTTTTTAGTTCCGCTATCACCGAAAATAGTCTTTCGGTCGATTCGTTTTGAAAATTTGACATCATTTCTCCTTTTTCTCTTTATCATTTTATCACTTTGCTGTGGTAAAGTCAATTAAATAAAAACGGTTTTTCAAAATTTAACGGTTATTATTTTAAGAGATTGCTTTTATCCTGACCGTTTCGCTTTTAATTTAAACCCCGAAAGGCTTCGGAAAGATCCGAAGCCTTTCGGGGTTTATTCTTGTATAACGTTTTCTATTTTTGTTTATTGTTTTTGTCTTGTTCTTTTTTTTCGGTATAAATATTGACGATAACGCTTGTAACCAATGCGACCACGACAATTCCGTATATGCCTATTAAAACGGAAATCAGTCTGCCGGGCGCTGTTGTAGCTACTTTATCGCCGAATCCTATCGTTGTAACCAAAGCGAAACAATACCAGATTCCGTCCCCGAAAGAGTTAATATCCGGTTCGATGAATACCAATAAAAACGATGCGACGACCATCGCAAACACCAATCCGGATAAAATTTCTTTCGCATAACTTTCCTTTAAAATATGGAGAAGCGTTCCGTAATGTTTTTTTGAAAATGCCGAAAAGAAAGAAACGACCCCCTCAAACAGATAAAGCGTACCGTACATAACGATAAACTCGTTTATGGCGGAATTTCCTTTTATAAGGGAATAAAAAATCGAAGTCGCCAACATAAGGTGTATCAAAGTATTGATAGTTACAAAAACTTTGCTTTTTCCACGCGTATTTCCGATAATATCAAATACGATAAGCCTTACGCTTTTCAGAACGCAATAAGCCCCCATCGTTATTGCCACAGCGGTTGAGCGATTAAGCGTCACGAACAAAACTATCAGCGCAACGGTTAACGCAATACTTAAAATCGTTCCGAAACAACTTTTTGCGTCGTGATTTTTAACCCATTTTATAATATTGATAAAGACTGTTATAACGAGGTATAAGCAGGCAAAATACGGCATAAAATCCGCTATCGTACCCGGGACGGAAACACACATCAAGCCCAATAAGAGCATCAAAACTGACGCAATCTCTTCTATCTCTAT
>CAJOMM010000009.1 GCA_905235765.1 uncultured Clostridia bacterium | reverse complement strand
TTTTCTCCTTTATCCGAAATTCTTTCAGCGTTGCCGTAGCCGTTTATACGGAGAGCGTTAAGCACGACGAACAACGAGCTGAGACTCATACAGATAGCGGCTATCCACGGCTCGAAAACTATTCCCAAAGGCGCAAAAACGCCTGCCGCTATCGGTATCGCAATCACGTTATAAAAAAACGCCCAAAATAGATTGCCCTTTATAACGTTTAACGCTTTCTTGCTTAAATTAACGGCGTCGACAGTCTTCACAAGCGAACCGCCGATTATTACAATGTCCGAACTTTCTATCGCGATATCCGTGCCGTTTCCCATGGCGACGCCGACGTCCGCAGTTTTAAGAGCGGGACTGTCGTTGATGCCGTCTCCGACGAAAGCGACGAAATATCCGTCGTCTTTATACTTTTTAACATAACTCGCCTTGCCCTCCGGCAATACGGAAAACTCGTATCCGGATATTCCTACTTCTTCCGCCACAGACTTTGCCGCGGATTCTTTGTCGCCGGTTATCATTACCGTCTTTATTTTTTCCGCGTTTAGTAGCCTTATCGCATTTTTACTGTCTTTTTTGACCGTATCGGCTATAGCGAACGCCGCCAGCGGTTTTCCGTTTTCATATAACGCCACGGAAGTTTTACCCTCAAAAAGTTCTTCCTCGTAAGTTCCCAAAAAATATTTTTCGCCGTTTACCGTCCCGTATATTCCCTTTCCTATCTCATAATAAAAATTCTCCGCCTTTTCTTCGGAATCGCCGCAAAATTCGACCATTGCTTCGGCAAGCGGATGATTTGACATCTTTTCAAGAGCGGAAGTTATTGCGAATACTTTTTCGTCCGAAATTTCGGAAAAGTTTTTGTACTCTACGACTTTAGGAGTCCCTTCCGTTATCGTAGCCGTCTTATCGAACAGTGCGCAGTTTATTTTCCCGATCTTCTGAATAGCCTCCGCGTCTTTTATAAGTATCCCCAAAGAAGCGGCTTTCCCTGTTGCCGCCATAACCGCGACGGGCGTTGCTAACCCCAATGCGCACGGACACGATATCACTATCACGCTTATAGCGCACTTGATAGCGTTAGCTAATCCGCCGTCCTGATTTAACAAGAGTTGCAGGACAAACGTCAATACCGCTAAGACGGTAACCGTCGGAACGAACACCGCGGACACCTTATCCGCAAGTTTCTGTATGGGAACTCTGCTTGCGCTCGCAGATTTTACCGCTTCCACTATTTTGCTGAACATAGTGTCTTCTCCGACTTTCTCTGCCGAAACTAACAAATATCCCGATCGCAATATACTTCCCGACACGATTTCCGAGCCTACTGTTGCCTCTTCCGGAATACTTTCGCCCGTTACGGCGGATTTATCTACGCCTGCTATTCCTTCGATTGCTTTGCCGTCTATCGGACAATAATCGCCGGCTTTAAGCACCACCACGTCGCCCTCTTTAAGTAAAGAGGTCAAAACAGTCTCTTCTTTTCCGTCTATCAACACGGTAACGGATTTAGGCAGAAGTTTATTCAGTTTCTCTATTTCCTCTCCCGTTTTACGCTTGGATATTTCTTCCAGATACTTCCCGAGAGACACTAAAACTTCGACCATTGCGGCGGATTCGAAAAATACGTGAGTGTGCGGCATTTTGCCGACTATTATAAGTACCGATACCGCTACGCTGTAAACGTAAGCGGTAAACGAACCTAAAAACACGAGCGTATCCATATTCGGCGATAGATTTTTTATCGCCCGTACTCCGCTGTAATAAAAATTGAAATTCACTATTATTATTGCGGTAGATAACGCAAATTGCAGTACAAGGTCTATAACCGCGCCTAAATGCGATATATCGGAAAAAGTCGGCGCCCCGAACATTCCGCCCATGGAGATATACATAAGCGGAATAAGAAAAATAAGAGAGAGAAAAAACCTTTTCTTAAGCCTCTCTGCGTCCGCATATTTGTTTACGCTAACGCCGAAAATCGCCGCGGTGTAACCTAATTTCTCTACCGTGGCGATAATCTTTTGCGCGGAAACGGAACTTTCGTCAAATTCCGCCGTCATAGTTTTTTCAAGGAGTGAAACCTGTACCGATTTCACACCTTGAATTTTTGAAACCGCTTTTTCTATCCCCGACGAACAGGCGGCGCAACTCATACCGCCTACGTCGAATTTTTGTTTAGTCATAACAACCTTTTATTAAGACTTTTCTTTGGATTTTTTTTCGGCGCAACCGCTGCAACAAGGGCAATCGCAACAATCACACGAGGGCTTACCCTTTTTCCTTCTTATTATCGCGGCGACTATTACTCCTACAACGATTGCCGCCGCCGCGATTATTATAACTATTTCAACAGGCTGCATAAACACCCCCTACCGACTTCTAAACCGGATTATTGTTATCTAATTTATTCTTTGCCCTTTTACTATACAATATTACTAACCAGGTAGTCAAGACGATAACTGCCGCCCATATAAACGCCGTCCACCACCAGGATCCGATCGTGTAAATTGCCGAAGCCACGATATAACTTGACGCAAGCCAGAAAATAAGCGTGCCGTTAAAAGATTTCTTATTTATAAGCTCGGCTTTTGCCGTAGCTACCGCCGCAAAACACGGAATAGTCGTCATATTAAAAGCGATAAAGGCTAAAAGTCCCGGTATTCCTATACCCGTTGCGGTAATCATTGCCTGAACCGCGTCTATACCGCTTTCCGCCGCTATATCGAGCGACCCGAGTTCAAGTCCGCTTGCCACAAGACACGCCGCCAAAGTCGCAAACGTAGCTATAACGTTTTCTTTTGCAATAAGTCCGGATATTGCCGCAACCACGAACACCCAGCCGAAAGCTCCGAGTTGACTACCGAAGCCCAAAGGCGTAAATATCGGTTGCAACAGCATAGAAAGCTGCGCCAGAATACTCTGATCTATATATTCATCTTCCAAAAATCCCCAGGAGAAGGAGAAGTGAGAAAGTACCCATATAACTATTGTAGAGGCGATAATAATCGTAAAGGCTTTCTTAATGAAATGTTTGGCTTTATCCCAAAGGTGCGCCATCAGGTTCTTGAACTGCGGAGCGTGATACGCCGGAAGTTCCATAATAAACGGCGGAGTTTCGCCTTTAAGCGAAGTGTTCCTCATTAAAAGAACCGCAAGTATCGCCGCAACTATGCCTAAAAGATACATCGAGTAGGTTATTAAATCCGCGTTTCCAATCCCGAAATACGCCACGATCGCGCCGGAAACTGCCGTAAGAATAGGTAGTTTCGCACCACAAGAGAAGAAAGGTATTACCCTTATCGTCGCCGTGCGCTCTTTATCGTCGGCAAGCGTTCTCGTATTTATCATAGCCGGAACCGAACAACCAAAGCCCATTATCATAGGCAAAAACGCCCTGCCCGAAAGCCCGAATTTTCTGAACATCCTGTCGAGTATAAACGCGATACGCGCCATATACCCCGAATCTTCCAGAATAGAAAAGAACAAAAAGAGTACGAGTATCGGAGGCAAGAAAGACAGTACGGCTTTTAATCCTTCTATTACGCCGTCGTTCAAAAGCCCTATCGCCCATCCGCTCATTCCGCTCGATTCTATTAAGTTTATCAGCCAGCCGAAGCAATATTCGACTATAATATTATTCCACAAATTGTTTATTATAACGCCAGGCGAGAATATTGCGCCGTCGTAAAAACAAGCGAGCAATGTGCCGCCGAACGCTTCGGTATCGACGCCCAACTCTTCGAGCGAAGAAAATCCGAATATCTTGCCGAGATACAGAAAATCCTCGCTGAATGTCAAATGAAATATCGCGAACAGTATTACCAAAAATATAGGTATTCCCCAGATTTTATGCGTTAAAACTTTATCCGCTTTATCCGATTTCGTGCTGGTGAATTTTTCTTTGTTCTTTTTCGTTATTACCGAAGAAAAATTTTCGGATATGTATTTATATCTGGCGTCCGCTATAAGCGCTTCAAAATCGCTCCCGAAAACGTCGTCTTTAAATGTCTTTTTGAACTCTTCAACCATTTTAACGGCGTCTTTATGCTCGTTTACTTCGAGTTCGTCCTGTTCTGCAAGTTTTACCGAGTGGAACAAAGGATTTTTCACCCCCTGCCCGTCAAGCGCGATCTTTACGTCAGTTATAAGATGCGCAAGCGCTCCGCTCTCTAAAACGGTTCTTCCTTTCCGCTCTTCCTTACAAACCGTATACGCCCTCTCCATAAGCTCGTGTATCCCCGTCCCTTTTAAGGCGGAAATTGCCACTACCGGAACGCCGAGTTTCTCTTCCAAGGCTTTCGCGTCGATCTTGTCGCCGTTTTTTTCCATCGCGTCTATCATATTGAGCGCAATAACCATCGGAACGTCTATTTCCATTATCTGCGTCGTGAGATAAAGATTTCGTTCCAAATTAGTCGCGTCGACTATGTTTATTACGCAGTCAGGCTTTTCGTCTAAAACGTAGTTTCTCGCAATAACCTCTTCCGGCGTGTATGGAGATAGCGAATATATTCCGGGTAAATCGACAACGGCGATGGGCTCTTCACACCTTTTATAAACACCCTCTTTCTTATCTACCGTAACGCCGGGCCAGTTCCCGACGTGCGCCGTCGAACCCGTTAACCCGTTAAAAAGCGTGGTCTTTCCGCAATTCGGATTACCGGCTAATGCAAACCTTATCATTTCTTCACCTCCATAGTTACCAGTTTAGCTTCGGTTTTGCGAAGCGTCAACTCATACCCCCGAATATTTACCTCAATAGGATCGCCGAGCGGCGCTTTCTTTCTCAAGAAAACTTCCGCGCCGGGAGTTACGCCCATATCGAAAAGGCGCCTTTTTATTTTGCCCTCGCCGCCAACCGCTTTAACCACGCCCGACTCGCCCACGGCAAATTCGTCCAACATTTTTTGCATCTGTCCTTTTTCTCCTTCTATTTTATTTCTTATAATTTTTAACTAATTATTCTAAACGGCTTCCGTTACTAAAATTTTAGTCGATATATTGCCGTCAAGCGCAATCCTGCCCTCTTTTAACTTGCATACAACCGCCCCTCCGCTAGCCGATAGTACGGTTATAATCCCGTTTGGTGTTATCCCCAGACTTTCAAGATGTTTCTTTGTCTTTTCATCGGTCAAAACCCGCAGTATTTTAAGCTCTTTATTTATCGGCGCTAATATTATAGGCATAACTTTTCTCCTTTAGTTAGCAAAAGGTAACTCACCTTCAAAAAAAATGTAACCTCACGGTTAGCATATGTTAACTCAACGACTATATGTTACCACAACAAACGCAACTTGTCAAACAAAAAACAAATAATTTTACAATTTTTTTTAAAAATTTACCGCCCCATACGGGACGGCAAAATTCACATATTAAGTCTCAACATATCGCCGACTTTTAATTTTAGCGGCGTAAACAGTTTAATTTTTTGAAGAACGATCTTTGCGTCGCTAATAGGCTCTCCGTCTTCAGTTTCCATTTTGTCGACTTTTATTATTTTGTTTAAATTTTCCGTCGGAGACAAAACTTCGAGTTCATCGCCCGTCTTAAAACGGTTTCGCATTTCTATAAGGACGTAATTTTCTCCTCCGCCTATAACCACCGCGGCGAATTTACGCGTACCTTTGCTTTGACTGTCGTTGAAATTTTCCGTCCTGTCGTTTTCGCCGAAAAGATATGCTTTGGTAAATTCCCTGTGCGCGGTCTTTTCCAGTTCCGTATTATAAAGCGGATTGAGTTTGTAGTCTTTTCCTTTTAAATAATAATCGTCTATAGCCCTTCTGTACGCGTTTATTACGGTGGCAAGATAGTATTCCGATTTCATCCTTCCTTCTATCTTAAAAGAATCCACGCCGGATTTATCGAGAAGATCTATCTCGTCAACGAGATTCAGGTCTTTACTGTTCAAAATATACGTGCCTCTCTCGTCTTGTTCGACCGTCATAAACGAGCCGTCGCTCCCTCTTTCGCGTATCTCGTAATTCCAGCGGCAAGCCTGAACGCACTCTCCCCTGTTTGACGACCTTCCGGTTCTGTAATCAGATAAAAGGCACCTTCCGCTGTAACTTATACACATGGCGCCGTGAACGAACGCTTCGAGTTCAATATCCGGCACGCGTTCTTTTATTTCTTTAATCTCCGTTAAAGAGAGTTCTCTCGCGAGAATAACGCGCCTTACGCCGTAGTCTTTCCAGAATTTTACCGTCGCATAATTCAAGGCGCTTGCCTGAGTGGATAGGTGAATATTAAGGTTTGGCGCGGCGGCTTTACACACGGATATCAATCCGGCGTCTGAAATTATCGCCCCGTCTACGCCTGTCTTTTCGAGAAATACGAAATATTTTTCCGCAAGGTCTATATCGTAATTACGCGCTAAAATATTTACGGTAACGTAAATCTTCTTGCCAAGGTCGTGAGCATACTTTACCGCCTCCGCTATTTCTTCGTCGGTAAAGTTGCCTGCCTGCGCGCGAAGGCTGAACGCCTTTCCGCCTATATACGCTGCGTCCGCACCGAAGTAGAACGCCGCTTTTAATTTATTCATATCTCCGGCAGGAGCGAGTAGTTCTATCCTTTTCATATAAGTTTTTCCGTTATGCTTACTCCGTCTTCGAGATCGTATACGACCGTCTCCAACGCTTTATCGTTGCAAATTACTTTCAAAAAATTTTCCATACTGTGTTTAATCGTGGCGTGGCTGTGCGGAACTTTTACCCTGCCGTCCACGTAGCCGCGGTAAAGCACGTTATCGGCAAACAATATACCGCCTTTATTCAGAACGGGTAAAAGATAAGAAGAATATTCGTAATAATGCCCTTTGGGTCCGTCTAAAAATATAAAATCGTATTTTCCGGTTAAAAGCGGCAAAATTTCCGAAGCGTCTCCCTGTAATATCTTTACGCGATCCGAAACGCCGAATTCGGCGTAGTTCCTTTTCGCTTCGCTTATTTTTTCTTCCGAAATCTCTATCCCGGTAAGCCGCGCGGTCTTTACGGTCAGCAGCATCGCGATACCCGAAAGCCCCACGTTTACGCCGACCTCTAAAATCTTTTTCGGTTCTTTTTTCTTTACCGTATCCAAAAGCAGACGAAAAGACTTTTCCCGTAACACCGGTTCTCCGCGTTCCGCCGCCTCTTTTCTTAATTTACAGATTCTTTCCAATCAAACCACCATCACGATTGGTATTATCATCGGATTCTTTTTGGTCGTTTTAAACAAGAAGTTTTTAAGCGAACGCTTTATCAAGGCGCCGAGTTCCTCTTCGTCTTTGACTTTTTTCAAATCCTTCTGTTTGAGAAGGTTATAAACTATGTTTTTCGCTTCGGAAACAGCGGCGTCCGACATAACTATACCTTTACTCACAATTTCTACGGACGAAAGCTTAGCGGAAAGTTCTTCCACCGCAACGACCGCTATCATGAGTCCGTCTTCAGATATGTGTTTCCTGTCGCGCAGAACAAAACTGTCCGCCCCGTCTATTCCCACTCCGTCGACGAATTTGGAACCTGCAGGAAATTTCTCGCCCATCTTTATCCTTCTCCCGTCGGTCTCCACCGTGTCGCCTATCTCCGCTATTAAAATATTGCTCTCTTTCATGCCCATCGATTGCGCAAGCGCGGCGTGTTTCTTTAAGTGTCTGTATTCGCCGTGTACGGGAATAAAGAACTTCGGCTTTAACAGCGAGTGCAAAATTCGGAGTTCCCCGCGTTGCGCGTGTCCGGAAGCGTGTATAGGCTCTAACGATTCGTAAATAACTTCCGCGCCGAGGCGGTATAGATTGTTTATTACGCTATATATCATCTTTTCGTTGCCCGGTATAAAAGACGCGGATATTACCACCGTGTCGTTTTTGCCTATGGTAACTTTATTGTATTCGCCGCTCGCCATACGGGTAAGCGCGCTCATAGGTTCGCCTTGCGTACCCGTGGAAATTATTACGGTTTCTTCGTCTTTAAGCTTCCCTATCCTCTCAACGTCAACTATTACGTTCTCGGGAATATTCAGTTCGCCTATTCTTTCAGCGGCGTCCGCTATGTTCAGCATGCTTCTTCCGGAAAAAGCGACCTTGCGCTTGAATTGTACCGCAAGATCCATTATCTGCTGCAACCTGTCTACGTTAGAAGCGAAAGTCGCTATTATCAGCCTTCTCGAAGCGTTCTCTTCAAATACGCGCCTTAGCGCGTCCTTTACTACCGATTCGCTTACCGCCGCGCCTTCTAACTCCACGTTCGTGGAATCCGCCATCAAAAGCAATACGCCCTTTTTGCCTATCTCGGATATTCGCGCAAGATCCATCGTTTCGCCGCGCACCGGCGTATAATCTATTTTAAAGTCTCCCGTATGAAACACGACGCCGACAGGCGTTGTAACGGAAAGCGCGACCGCGCCTGCGATAGAGTGATTCACGTTAATAAATTCCACCGAAAAACAACCGAGTTTTATGGTAGAACCGGCTTTTATGCAATTAAGTTTAGCGTCGTTTATCTTCTGCTCTTTGAGTTTCCCCTCTATCAGCGTGAGAGTAAGTTTCGTGCCGTAGACGGGCACGTTAAAATCTTTCAGAATATAAGGCAACGCGCCTATATGGTCTTCGTGTCCGTGGGTTATTATTATCCCGCGAATCTTGGATTTATTCTCCTGCAAATAGGTTACGTCCGGAATTACTATGTCGACCCCGGGCATATTGCCGCCGGGGAATATCAGTCCTGCGTCTATAACTATAATATCTTTGCCGTATTCCAGCGCCGTCATATTTTTACCTATTTCTCCGACGCCGCCCAAAAACCTTATTTTAAGAGATTTCTTATCCTTATTTTTTACTGCGTTTGCCGATTTCTTGGCGTTTCCGCCCGCTTTTTTTTGCGTTACGGGTTTTTTCTTTACCTTAACGCTTTTCGTTTTTTCTATATTCAACTATATTCTCCTTAATATGATTCTTATCTTAATTTACGTAATTATTATAAACTTTTTAGCCGAAAAAGTAAAACGTATTGAGGGTTTAATGCAAATAAATTGTCAATACCGCGTTAAAACGCTTGAAAAAAAAGTCGTTTGGTTATATAATTGTTCTAAACGATTTGCTATACAAGGAGAGACTTATGAGAGTTTATAATTTTGCCGCAGGACCTTCTACTCTTCCGCTTCCGGTTTTGAAACAAGCTCAGGCGGAACTTCTCGATTACGAAGGCACCGGCATGAGTATTATGGAAATGAGTCATAGAGGCAAAACCTTTATGGCGGTAAATCAGGAAGCGAATTCTCTTCTCAGAGAACTCATGAATATTCCTGACGACTATTCCGTACTTTTCGTTCAGGGCGGCGCGTCTCAACAATTTGCAGCGGTACCCCTTAACCTTATGAAAAACGGCAAGGCGGACTATATCGTTACCGGTAATTTCGCCGCAAAAGCCTATGAGGAAAGCGTAAAATACGGCGATACGGCTATCGCCGCTTCTTCAAAAGACGCCGACTATACTTATATCCCCGATATGAAAAATATCACCTTCCGTGAAGGGATAGATTACGTACATACGACCTATAATAATACCATATTCGGCACGAGATACACGGAACTGCCCAAAACTTCCTCCGTCCTCGTTTCCGATATGAGTTCGTGTATTTTATCGGAAGTCGTTAACGTGAAAGATTTCGGTCTTATTTATGCGGGTGCGCAGAAAAATATCGCTCCGGCAGGACTCACTATCGTAATAGTCAGAAAAGACCTTTTAGGCAACGCTTCCCCCGTTTGCCCTACAATGCTTAACTATTCCATACAAGATAAAAACGACAGCTTATACAACACTCCGCCAACCTTCCCGATTTACGTTGCAATGTTGGTATTCAAATGGCTAAAATCTCTCGGCGGCGTTTCCGCTATGCAGAAAATTAACGAAGAAAAAGCTAAAATCCTTTACGATTTTATCGACAATTCTTCTTTTTACACCAATAAAGTAAACAAAAAAGACCGCTCTCTTATGAACGTTCCTTTCTTTGCGCCGACCGAAGAATTAAACGCAAAGTTCGTTTCCGAAGCAACGGCAAACGGTCTCGTTTCCCTTAAAGGACACAGAGTGGTCGGCGGCATGCGCGCTTCGATTTACAACGCTATGCCATTAGAGGGCGTAAAATCGCTTATAGAATTTATGAAAAAATTTGAAATGGAGAACAAATAATGACGGAAATTCTGACTCTTAACGCAATAAGCACCGTTATAAACGACATTTTAGGTGAAAATTATAATATCTCTGACAATTCGGCTTCGCCCGACGGAATTTTGCTTCGCAGTTTCAAGATGCACGACTATCCCATAAGCGATAAAACAATTGCCGTAGCAAGAGCAGGAGCCGGCGTAAACAATATCCCCGTTTCGGAATATGCCGAAAAAGGCATCGTCGTATTCAACACCCCCGGCGCAAACGCTAACGCCGTTAAAGAATTGGTTATAACCGCGCTTTTGTTGGGGTCGAGAAAGATTACCGACGCTATCGATTGGGTTAAAACCATAAAAACCGAACCGGAACTAAGTAAACTCGTGGAAAAAGGTAAATCAAAGTTTGCCGGCAGAGAGATCAAAGGCAAAAAATTGGGCGTTATCGGTTTAGGCGCTATAGGCGCCTTGGTCGCAAATTCCGCTTTGGATCTCGGCATGGAAGTTTACGGATACGACCCGTTTCTTTCGGTAAACTCCGCGTTAAGATTGTCGTCCAGAGTCAAGATAGTTAAAAACGTCGAAGAGATAGCCGAAATTTCCGACTACGTTACTATCCATATACCTTATATCGCCGAACAGAATAAAGGCTTTATTAACGCAGACTTTATCGCCAAAATGAAAGACGGTTCCGTAATAGTGAACTGCGCGAGAGGCGAACTCGTTGACAACGAGGACGTTTTAGACGGGATAGATCAAGGAAAGATTGCGCGTTATATCACCGACTTCCCTTCCGACGATCTTATCGGCGAAGAAAACGTGATATGTTTCCCACACCTCGGCGCTTCTACCGAAGAAGCCGAAGAAAACTGCGCGATTATGGCGGCAACGCAACTTAAAGATTATATCGAAAACGGAAATATAGTCAATTCGGTAAACTATCCCAACTGTTCTATGCCGAGATCGACCAACGTAAGGCTTCTTATTCTTCATAAAAACGTGAACAATATTCTTGCACAGATAACCGGCGCTGTCGGCAAAGAAAAAATAAATATTGAAAATCTTTCCAACCAATCCAAAGGCGATTACGCAGTAACGATGATAGATGTGGCTGAGGACGTTCCATCCGCCGCGATAAATCATATCGCTTCTCTTAACGACGTTATCAAAATAAGAGTAATAAAATAATATCTAAATAAAAAGAACTCCCTCGCCGAAAATTTTCGGCGAGGGAGTTTTGTTATATAAGGCTATCTATATACTCTTTTTATGTTAAATAATTTTATCTCTGTCTTCTTTGACGAGTTTATCTCTTATCTCTTCAAAAGAGCATGCGCCAAGGTCTCCGTATTTTCTCGAACGCACGGATAC
>CAJOMM010000008.1:15442-16427 GCA_905235765.1 uncultured Clostridia bacterium | reverse complement strand
TGGCACAAAACATATTCTACACGGAGCAATAAATAATTTAGAGAATGTTCCTACGGAAATTAATAACATTTTGAAACAAGAACGGAGTACTAACGATAATAGTGTTTTTAAAGATTATTCAATAAAAGGCTGGTTGAAATATGCAAAAGAGTATCCACAGATAGGAGATGTGCTTAGTAAAGAGAGTTTAGATTTAGTTCTTGAACTTGAAGGGATAAGTTTTAGAGAACTAATCGAAAATATAGATAAAATAAAAGATAAGTATATGCTTTTCAGTTATGATCATAAAGAGCACTCAATGAGCGAAATTTCGGAGAAATATTGGTTATATGATTTTTTTGAGTATTTTTATGGCGGTTTCGGTACAAGTTATTTAGAGAGTGTTAGAATAAAACGTATTAGCTTTGAGAAATTTTATAATTTTCTTAAATCAGAAGTAAAAACGCAAAAGATTTATAAAAGCAATGTTACTTCGGTTAAAGAATTAAATTGGCCGTTAGTAGATGATATGGGGTCACCTATATTTGATGACAGAATAGTAATATATACTGAATTAACCGAACAAAACTATAATGAAATTTTTAGCCTTATTAAAACATTTCTAGAGAAAGAAAATCTTTCTTTATTGTGGTTGAGCCAACATTGTACAAGTTGTGGGTTGGATATGGACGAAGAAGAATTATACGAAGAAAAATATAGTTCACAAGAATTAAGTTTATCAAATGCTGTTCAATGGTTTTGGTTTTATTGTGATTATGAAAAAAAACAAATATAATTAAATAAGAGTTAAAATATTCAAAATGAAGTTCTCCTTGTTGTTTAACGAGAAAGAGGACTTTATTTTTTTTAAAGTAATATCATTATTTCCTTTTATATTTTAAAAAATTGTGTTAAAATATAAGTGTTATGATGAAAGAATTACCTGAAGCGAATAATTTTATAGAACAAATTATAAACGACGAACTTGCGAGCGGAAAAGTCAACT
>CAJOMM010000008.1:0-15397 GCA_905235765.1 uncultured Clostridia bacterium | reverse complement strand
TTGTGCCTTAATTTCGGCGTAAAAGAAAAATACGACGGCAAGTGTAACCTCTTTTTGGACGATACTAACCCTTCTAAAGAAAAAGAAGAATACGAAGAAGCCATTAAAAAAGATATAGAGTGGCTGGGCTTTTCCTACGACAAGGTAACGCACGCTTCGGATTTTTACGAAGATATTTATAACTTTGCGGAAAAGGAAATAGAGCTTGGCAATGCGTTCGTATGCGATATGAGTCCCGAAGAAATATCTTTTAACCGCGGCACTCTTACGGAGCCGGGTAAAGAAAGTCCTTGGAGAAACAGGAGCGTTGAAGAAAACCTGAAACTTTTCCGAGAGATGAGAGAAGGGAAATATAAAGACGGCGAAAAATGTCTTCGCGCAAAGATAGATATGGCAAGTCCCAATATCAATATGCGCGACCCCGTTATATACAGAATACTTCGCGAAACACATTACCGCACGGGCGACAAGTGGTGTATATATCCCATGTACGATTTTGCGCACCCGATATGCGATTATATGCAGGGGGTAACCCACTCTTTATGCACGTTGGAGTTTGAAGATCACAGACCTCTTTACGACTGGGTGGGGAACACGCTCGGTTTTTCTCCGAAGCCTCGTCAGATAGAATTTGCGAGGTTAAACGTAACCAACCTCGTTATGAGCAAGAGATATCTTAAAAAATTAGTGGAAGACGGTTCTGTGGCCGGCTGGGACGATCCGAGGATGCCTACTCTTACGGGACTCAGAAACCGCGGAATTCCTGCCGAAGCGTTAAAAGATTTTTGCGGAAGAATAGGTATAGCAAAAGCGAATTCCGAAGTACAGATATCCTATTTAGAAGCGGTGGTAAGGGATTATCTTAATCTTCATGCGGAACGGGCTATGGGGGTGTTAAAGCCGCTTAAAGTAACCATAACCAACTATCCGGAAGGGAAGACGGAAGAAGTGGATTTTGAAATAAATCCCAACGAAGAAGTAAAGAGAACGCGCAAAATAAAATTCGGGAAAACCTTGTATATCGATGCGGACGATTTTTCTCTCGATCCGCCGCCTAAATATTTCAGACTTAAAAAGGACGGTATGGTAAGGTTTAAATCCGCGTACATAATTAAATGCGATGAAGTGATAACTTCTGCGGACGGGGAAGTAGAGGAACTTTTGTGCTCGTATATTCCCGAGTCGAGAAGCGGAAGCGACACTTCCGGAATAAAAGTTAAAGGCGTTATACAGTGGGTAAACGCGGAGACCGCCGTCGATACGGAAATAAGAAAATACGGGTATCTTCTGAACGACGAAGAATATTCGGGGCAAGATTTTTCCGAGCGTATGAACAAGGACAGCGTAAAGATATACTGCGGCAAAGCGGAACCGTATCTTTTCGAGACCGAGGACGAAAAACCGTATCAACTTATGCGTACGGGGTATTTTAAGCTTCTCAAAACGGGCGGAAAGTCCGTGCTCAGCGAAATAGTTTCATTAAAAGACAATTTCAACAAATAACAGTTTTGCCGCCGTATAATACGGCGGCAAAACGGAAATTAAAGAATTTCGTCTATTTCTTTTCTCACTTTATCGAAAAGGTTGTATCGTTCGGGGTGTGTTATTGCGGTGTAAAGCATTTCTCTTACGTTTTTGACTTCCTTTGAAATTTGCGTAACTGCGGTTTTAACGTATTCGCGCTTGGTGTTTTTGTTTGCCGGACAGCAACTTTTACATACGGGAAGGTCTTTTGCGTAAGAAATAATGTCAGCCTCTTTCATCATTATAAGCGGACGGATAATCGTTATATCCTTTTTGCCGAGATAAGATTTGGGCGCAAACGTGGACAGCCTGCCTTCGTAGAATAAAGACAACAGAAATGTATCGGTAAGGTCGTCCGCATGATGACCTAAAGCCGCTTTGTTGCAGCCGTTTTTTTTCGCAACGTCGTACAGCGCGCCCTTACGCATTTTTGAACAAAGCGCGCAGGGGTTTTTTTCTTTTCTTACGTCGAAAACTATCTCGCCTATATCGGTTTTTTCGATAATATATTCCACTTCCAGTTCGTCGCAGAATTTTTTCACGGGCGAAAAGTCGGACGGGTTGTCCTTAAAATTCAGATCCACGGTGATTGCCGTAAGGTCGAAACGTTCGGGCGAAAATCTGCGATATTCGGCGAGAAGTTTTAAAAGGGTCAGAGAATCTTTGCCGCCGGAAATTCCTACCGCAATACGATCTCCGTTTTTTATCAATTTGTATTCGGTTATGCCTTTGCGCATAACGGAAAGCATTTTTTGAGTCGTCATTTTATCACCTTAAATATTCGGTATTTTCTTGCATATAATTATTTATATATTGCAATAAATAAAGTTTAACAAAGCAAGATTTCTCGCTTTTATTGTAATTTATTTTTGCAAATAAAACAATCGATTCGGTATAATATGGTTCAATTTATTCAAAATTTTATAGGAAACGACGTAGTTTCCACGTTAATCGTTTCGTTTATTCCGCTTATAGAATTGAAAGGCGGAATAATCTTCGCGCGCGGCGTGGGGTTCGGCTTTTGGAAAAGCCTCGGGCTTTCATATTTAGGTTCTTCATTGGCGTTTTTTCCCGTATTCTTTTTGTTTATTCCGCTGCTTAAACTTTTAAAGAAAATCAAATTCTTAAACAACTTCGCATTAAAAATAGAGCGCTATTTTACGGACAAGAGCGAAAAAGCGTTTGAAAAAAGAAAAGGCGGCAATGAATCCGGAGATCGGGCGGAAGTCTTTTTAAAACAGCTTACTGTATTTATATTCGTTGCAATACCTTTACCAATGACCGGCGTATATACCGGTACAGCGATAGCGGTGTTTCTCGGATTAAAGTTTAAAGATTCCATCCTTCCCGTTATTTCAGGGAATCTCGTCGCCGGGTTTATTATTTCCTTGCTTGCGGAATTTTGTATTGCAGTGTGGGACGTTAAAGCGCTCGACTATATTTTATACGGCATTTTAGCGATTGCGGTTATCGCATTTCTTATAACGGTAATTTCTTTAATTTCAAAAAAAGATAAAGACGGGGAAACCCCCGGCAAGCGATTATGAAATTGTTTAATGCGATTTTCGGTAAAAACAAAAAAAATAAACGGAAAGATCCTATCGTAGGCGTGGCTTTGGGAAGCGGCGGAGCAAAAGGCTTCGCAATTCTCGGCGCGATGTATGCGCTTGAAGAAAACGGCGTCGATTTCGACGTTTACGCAGGGACAAGCATAGGGAGTATTTTAGGCGCTTTCTTTGCGGCGGGATACTCCGTTTCGGACGCTATGGCGCTGTTGCATAACGTGGACGCCGGAGAAATAAAGAACGCTGTTATGTTAAATATGAGCACCAGCGGATTATTCAAAGTCGTCGACGATAACATCGGAAACCTTAAAATAGAAGAACTGAAAAAACCTTTTCGTGCGGTTGCTACCGATCTTATTTCCGGCGAAGAGAAAGTCTTTGATAAAGGCAGCGTCGCTTTGGCGGTATGCGCTTCTTCGTCTATGCCGCCCTTTTTTAAGCCGGTTTCGGTTGAGGGGAAGAAGTATATCGACGGCGCGTTTGTCAATTCCGTACCGGCGGACGTTGTGAGATCCCTCGGGGCAGATTACGTTTTGGGAATAGATCTTTCTTCGCATAATAAAAAACCTTCCGTGCTGTCGCAGATTTTTCCGCATTTCAAGGGCGGAGTGGAAAAGCCTTGGCAAAAGGGATACGAATATTCGGATTATGTTCTGCGGCCCGACCTCGTCGGGTATAAATCGACGGATTTCAAAAAAGGCTACGAAATGTTCGATATAGGCTACGATTGCGCAATCGAGGCGCTGCCGGAAATCAAAAAAGGGATTGCGGCAAAAACAAAAAAATAAATGAATTTTTACAAAAGAATAAAAGTTAAAATTGCAGTTTTAATATTTTTATGCTTCTCGCTTTATTTATCGGGCTGCAACGGCGTAACTTTAAACAACCAAAGATTTTATATATGCGACGGGTTTTCGGTCAACTTTATAGACGTCGGAGAAGGCGACGCTACTTTAATTCGGTTTCCCGACGGTAAAACCATGCTGATTGACTGCGGCGAAAGATCTACCGAGAACCTGTATTCCGTCGAGAAATATTTAAACGAATATTGCGATTCGGGGTTGGACTATTTAATGCTCACGCATCCGGACTCGGATCATGTAGGGAACGCCGCTTCGATTCTTGAAGATTTCAGAGTGAAAACGGCGTTCGTTCCGTATATACGGAATCCCGAATTGTTCGCAGATTATTACAGAGCATATCTTAAACTTAATGAAAAATCTGTTGAAACGGAAATATCCGCCGTTTATAAATTTGTAGCCGGAGAAAATTATTTTCTGGTCGAGCTGTCTCCCAACGGTTTAGGAACAGGCGGCAGCAGTTATACGCTATTCAACGATTCTGCCGAGCCGACCGCTAAGGAGCGGAACAATCTTTCGCCGATAGTATATCTGGAATACAACGGCGTAAAGTTTCTGTTTACGGGCGACGCGGATTTTTCGCAGGAAAAGGTTGCGCTTAATAACGTAAAGTTAGGTTTGATAGACGCATTTTTCGGCAAAAAGGACGCTGTCGTACTTGAAAATTTAGATTTTCTGAAAGTCGGTCATCACGGCAGCGCTGATTCCGCCGGCGAGGATCTTTTGAGAGCCACTACTCCGAAAAACGCGGTCATATCGGTCGGCGGAGACAACGTTTACGGGCACCCGACGAGCGAGACTCTGGAAAGGATATTGGAGTTTTCTCCGAACTGCAATATTTTGAGAACGAGTATTCTGGGCAACATAACGGTTACGGTAAGCGAAAGGGGTGAAGTTTCCGTTCATACTTCTTCGGGGAAAATATAAAAAATCATAACGAAGGGCGAAAGCCCTTTTTTTTGACCGTTTTAATGTAATTTTAACGCCGCGCCTTTCATAAAATTTTATAAGGCGGTATGGTATGAGTTTTATTGAAGACGTGAAGAATATATTCGGACCGGACGAATTTCCGGCGTCAACAGCGTTTCGGGCAATGCTTTTCGGGGATAGGGCGGTATACGTCGAAGGCGTTAAGTCATTAAGGAGTTATTCGGATAGCAAGATAGAAATGCTTGTAAAAAACGGGACGATAACCGTTTGCGGCGAAAAGTTGTACGTTAAAAGATATTGTATGGGGGATATGGCTGTTTGCGGAAAGATAAAAAGTTTGACAAAAGATTAAGCCTTTATTCCGATTATATCGTTACGGGACTGAACCTTAACGGGTTTATAAACGGATTAAAAAGCAGAGGAGTTACCCTTTACGAAGTCAAAAAGATTTCCGATAAAAAGATAAAAGTTACCGTAAATTATGCCGATAATGAAAAATTTTTTGCAATTAGTCAAGAATTGTGTTACAATATTAAAAAAGTCGGCGAAAAAGGTAAACTGAAGTTCGGGCTTTTTCTCGTAAAAAACTTGGGTATACTTATAGGCGCCATAATTTTTTGGGCAATCGCCGCTTTTTCCGGCGACTTCGTTTTTAGTATCGAATACGAAGGTTCGGGCAAAGTATTTTATCGCGTTGCGGACGAATATTTTAAGGAAAACGGGGTTTCTGTCGGCGTTAGGTTTTCGTCTCTTGATTTAAACTCTCTGTCAGACGGATTGACCGCGTATACCGATAAATTTTCATTTGCGGAATGCGTTAAATACGGTAACCGCCTGAAAGTTCAGCTCGTCAAAGCTAAGGAGAAAGAAGAGTATCTTAATTCGGCGGCGGAAAATCTGGTCTCGGACGTTAACGGAATTATAACTTCTTTGTCGGTTTACCGAGGTACGGCTATAAAGTCGGTAGGAGACAGGGTAAATATCGGCGATATTATCGTCGACGGTTTTGCCGTCGTCAGGGATAAAACCGTGAAAGTCGGCGTCATCGCCGTGGCTACCGTTGACGCGGAATTTATTTACGAATATTTTTCCCAAAACGAGGGGGAGGAAGAAATCGCTTCTATTCTCGCGGAGAACTCGGTGGGAGACGGAGAAGTAACGGGCACGTCCGTGTCCGTAGATACTAACGGCGAAGGGTTTTTGTATTCTGTAAAAGTTACTATAAGGAGAGTCTTATACTCCGGATAAAAGAGAGGTTTTATGCAAGGCGGATCTTTGAAATTATCGGCGTGGAACAAGAAAAACGTCGTAAAGGTTGCGATAACTTACTTTTTGAACGTAATATTGATGTTTCTTATGTTTATAGCGATGGCGGCTATAAACGGAGCGTCTCAGGGTAAAAATTTAGAAGAGCAGTTGAAAAGTTTCGCTACTCTTTTCGACTTTGCCGTGCTGCTTGTTATCATGATAGCCGTTACGTTTATCTACTTCTTTTTTGAAGATAGAGACTTTTTGAAAAGCGCGGCAAATTCCGAAATGCTGTTTTTGATAATGGAATTAGGCGTAATAATAACGTATGCGTGCGGTAAATATATCAATCCGTATATTCGTCCGTTAGCGCTCGTAGCGATTTTGACTCTGTTTTTGTCGGGCAGTAAAGATTCGGTATTTGTTAATTTCATATTCGTTATATTGATGTTTCTTTACGATTCGTTTACGGGTAATATCGAGGGATACGACGCGTTCGATACGGTATTCTTCGTCGCGACGGGGCTGGCAGCCGGAGTTATTGCCAGTTACAGTATGAAAGGATTGTATTCCCGTCTTAAAATAATGCTTATGAGTTTATTGGTTTCCATACCTTCGCTGGTAAGTTTTGTTCTGCCGGGCGTTGCGTTCGGGGACGGCAAGACGATAGCGAATATCGCGGCAGGGGTGCTGTCCGGCCCTCTTGCAACCGCGATTTTTATCGTGCTGTTGCCTATTTTCGAAGGGTTGTTCAAAAAAGCGACGTGTTTTAAGCTTGCGGAACTTACCGATCACAAGGCGAAACTTATAAGAAAACTGATAACCAAAGCGCCGGGGACGTTCAACCACTCGATAATCGTTTCGAACATAGCGGAAGCCTGCGCCACCGCAATAGGGGAGGACGCATTGCTTGCGAGGACTTGCGCTTATTATCACGACGTAGGCAAATTAAGGCGGCCGGAATTTTTTAAGGAAAATCAAGCGGAACAGGATAATCCGCATAACGATCTTACTCCGGAACTGTCGGCAAACATAATCAAGTCGCACACGCAGGACGGGTATGCGCTTGCGCTTAAAAGCGGGATTCCAAAAGAAATTGCGGACAAATGTCTGGAACATCACGGAACTATGCCTATACTCTTTTTCTACGATAAAGCCAAAAAGTTTACCGACGGCGAAGTTCCGCTTGCCAACTTTTGCTATTCGGGACCAAAACCGCAAAGCAAAATTTCCGCAATAATAATGATAGCCGACGGCAGCGAAGCGGCTACGAGAACTCTTAAAGACCGCACGCGCGAAAACGTTACGAAAGCGGTCAAAAAGATAGTATCGGACAGAATGCAGCTCGGTCAGTTCGACGAGTGCGAAATAACGCTGAAAGAACTTAATATAATAATTCATACGGTAGTAAACAGTCTTACGGGCGTTTATCACAACAGAGTAGAATACCCGAAGGTAAGTTTAGAGGGTTTGGATATCGACGATGACAAGGACGAAAGATAATGGGTAAACTGGTTTTAGAGTGTCTGGAGAGAAAACTTAAATTAAAACGTCTGGCAAAAGCCGTCTACAGGGTGTTAGGTCAGAAAGCGAAGCTTAAAGCCGAAATAGTTTTTGAATCGGAAGACGGAATAAGGGTTTTAAATAGGGATGAGCGCGGCGTTGATAAGTCCACCGACGTTCTTTCGTTTCCTACTTTGGACGGGATAAAGGGCAAAGTTTTAAGAAAGGAAGATTGCGTAACGGAAATGGACGGCGGCTATATCTTTATCGGTTCTATCGTGCTTTGCGACGACAAGATAAAAGAACAGGCGGAAGATATAGGGCACAGCGAGGAGAGAGAAAGGAATTACCTTATAGTTCACGGATTATTGCATTTATTCGGGTACGACCATATCAAAGAAAAAGACAAGGCGGAAATGCGCGCCAAAGAAAAACAGGTGATAGATATATTATATCCGGAGGAAAACCTGACTTCGGGGGCGGAAAATTGAAGAGCGGTTACGTTGCGGTAATAGGCAGGGCAAACGCAGGGAAGTCTACCCTTATAAACGTTCTGGTGGGAGAAAAGGTCAGTATAGTTTCGCCAAAGCCGCAGACTACGCGCGACAGAATTTTAGGCGTTTATACCGACGAAGATTCTCAGATAGTATTCGTTGATACGCCGGGTATTTACGGTGCGGACAATCTCCTTAATTCGGTTATGCAGAAAACTGCCGAAGATTCCGCAAAAGACGTCGATCTCACGCTTATAGTATGCGACGCCCACGAAGGGCTTACGGATAAAGACGTTAAAACGGTCAAAAAGTTTTCGGAAGCCACAGGTTCTGCCATAGCGATATTGACGAAGACAGATATTACGACGGAGAGCGTGCTTATCTCATCGCTTAAAGAACTCGGGGGCATGGATATAGAAACTGTACCCGTTTCCGCGAGAAAGGGCAGAAATCTTAAAGAGCTTATAAAAGTTATAAAGAGCAAACTTCCTGAAGGGGAGAGAATATTTTCGGACGACGTAATATCCGATAAATCGGAAAAATTTATGGTCTCGGAAATAATGCGTGAGAAAATATTGCTCAAATTCGACAAGGAAATACCTCACGGCGTTGCGGTTTTGGTGAACGAATTCAAACTTCGTGAAGACGGCAAAGTTTACGACGTGAGCCTCGACATAATATGCGAAAAGCAAAATCATAAAGCCATACTCATTGGTAAGCAAGGAAGAGCGATAAAAGAGGTTTCCTCATTTGCGAGAGAAGATATGGAAAAGTTTCTTGGAAAGAAAGTTTTTCTTACGACCTATGTTAAAGTCGAGGAGGACTGGAGAAACAGTCTTAAACTGATAAAAGAACACGGATACGGTGAATAACGCGCGCGATTTTTAACATACTACCTTTAAGGGGGAAAGTATGGACGATAAATTTGATTTCAAAGATCCTGCGGAATCCGCTTGGAAACTGTTTGAAAAAACCGGAAACGTAAATTATTATATGCTTTATAAAAACATAATAAAGAAATAATGGAAGAAAAACTTACGGGGATAGTTGTTTCGGCTATCGATTACCGAGAAAACGACAAATTGATAAACGTATTCACCTTGGAAAAGGGGATCGTTACCGCGTCCTTAAAGGGCGTAAAAAAAGCGGGGGCAAAGATGAAATTCGCCGCCGCGCCTTTTTGTTTGGCGGAATTCGTTTTTTCCCGAAAAAACGACAAGCGTACGGTAATAGGGGCGAGTTTAACAGACAGTTTTTATCCGATAAGAGAGAATATATATTCTCTTTACTGCGGCGGCGCGATCCTTGAGTTTTTAAAGAGATTTTTAAAAGAAGAAATAGTATCTCCCGAATTGTTTTTTTCGACAGTTTCCGCGCTTAAAGACGTAGCGTACGGCGCTGAAAACGACTTGTCCGTTACGACGAGGTTCTTTATAAACGCGCTAAAATATTCGGGGTACGCGTTGAATACTTCGGGCTGTTTTTCTTGCGAAAACGATAATTTCGAGAGGGTCTTCTTCGATTATAAAAGCGGCGCGTTTTATTGCGAGGATTGTCGGGACAAGGATATGAAGGAGATAAACCGTATAACGTATTCCGCCTTACAAAACGCAGAAAACGGGATAGCGGTTTCTGAAACGGAAGCTAAATACGCGTTAAGACTTATAGACTTTTACATAACCAACAAGACCGAGGAAAATCTGAAGGCGCTTAAAGAACTCAACAAACTTTGCGCGGAGCGGAATTAGTATTTTTTATTGCGCATATGTATCTTTGTTCAAGTGAAAACGTTTTGAATTAAGGCGCGATAATATCGGAAGGTTTTATGGTTTTGATAAATTACGCTTGATTTAACCGAGTAAAAATGATACAATAGTTATAAGAGGAGAAAGATTATGAAAGAAGTTGTTATAAATAACGATAATTTTGAGAAAGAAGTTTTAAGCTCGGAAATTCCCGTTTTGGTGGATTTTTGGGCAACCTGGTGCGGTCCTTGCAGTATGGTTGCGCCCGTCGTGGAAAAGATTGCCGAAAAATACGACGGCAAAGTTAAAGTCTGTAAGTGCGATGTGGACGAGAATCTTGCCCTTGCCGAAAATTTCGGAATAGACGCAATTCCTTGCCTTATATATTTTAAGGGCGGCGAAGAAAAAGAGCGAATCGTCGGGCTTCACACGTTAGAAGAGATAGAGAAGATTTTTTGACATGAAAGTTTTAATAATCAACGGAAGTCCGCGTAAAGACGGTAACACCTCGCTCGCTATCAAAGAAGCCGAAAAGGTATTTTTAAAAAACGGCGTCGAAACTGAAGTCGTGGAAGTAGGGACGAAAGATATAAGAGGCTGTATAGCATGTTGCAGTTGTTATAAGACGGGGAAGTGCGTTTTTGACGATATCGTAAACGAAACCGCGGAAAAATTCCAAAAAGCCGACGCATTTATCGTTGCCACGCCCGTATATTACGCTTCCGCCAACGGAACGCTTATAAGCTTTTTGGATAGGTTGTTTTACAGTTCGCATTTTGACAAGACGATGAAAGTCGGCGCCGGAATAGCGGTTGCTCGCCGAGGTGGAACTTCCGCTACGTTTGACGAGATAAACAAATATTTCACGATAAGCGGAATGCCCGTGGCTTCTTCGCAATACTGGAACAGTGTTCACGGAAGAGACAAGGGTGAGGCGGCGCAAGATCTCGAAGGATTACAGACGGTAAGAACCCTTGCGGAAAACGTTACGTTTCTTATAAAGAGTATCGCCTTGGGAAAGGAAAAGTACGGACTTCCTCAAAAAGAAAGCAGAATAAGTACCAATTTTATAAAATAAAGAATAACGCCCGAAGAAAACTTCGGGCGTTATTCTTTATTTTGATTTTATTTTCTATACCAGATATAATCCTGATAGGTAGTTGAAGACAGCGTGCTTGCAGCCCAATCCGGATCTGCAAGGGCTTCCGGTTTAGGAGACCTTTGAACGTTGCCTTTTGATACAGACCAACCGTTAACTTCATTGAAAAAGGCTTTTTCTAGCGGGCATTTTATAAACGCGTAACTTCCGATGTAATTTACTTCGGAAGGAATAGTGATAGTGTTTATTTCCACGCAGCCGTAAAACGCGTAGTCGCCGATATATTGCGTATGTATGGGCAATTCAAAGGGTGTAAGGGCAGAGCAGTTTTTAAAAGCGTTATTCCCTATAAAGACTATATTTTCTCCAAGTTGAACGGAAAATTCGCCGCCAAAATTCTCAAACGCAGAAGAATATATTATGTACGCGTCGTCGTGTATTTTAAATGAGGAACCGTTAACTTCCGCCCGTATAAGCGCAACGTAACGGTTATTTTCACTTCCCAAATAATATCCGTTTTCAAATTCGTTAAAAGAAAGAGCCTTGCAATCTGAAATTGCGGAATATCCCAAATAGCGGATACTTTCACTTAAAATCAACGTTTTGAGAGACGTGCATTTGTAAAAAGCGTATTCTCCCACTCGCTCACATAAATCCGGCAAAGCGATTTCTTTTAAAGAAGAGCAGTATGCAAATGCGCGGTCGCTTATTTCCGTTACGTTTTCGGGAATAACTATATCCTTAAGTTCGCTGCAATCGTAAAACGCCGAATTGCCGATTTTTGAGAGCCCGTTCGGTAACTCTATCTGTTTTAAGGAGGAACAACCGCCGAAAGCGTAGTCGCCTATTTCCTCTATGCTTTCGGGAAGTTTTACTTTAACTAAATTTACGCAGTTATTGAATCCGTATTCCTTTATTTTTATAACCTGCTTTTCTTGATATTCCGACGGTATTTCTACGTCGCTCGGCAAATATGCGCTGTTTTTAACGGCAACTGTATAACCGTTATCAGATTCGTTAAAGGTATAATCCAAATACTCTTCGTCGGTTGTCGGCGCAACGGGTTTTTCGGAATTTTCGTCTTTAACGGAGCAAGCGAAAAGCCCCGAAATGCTTAACGCCATTAAAGCGGCGAAAAGCAACGTTAAAAATTTTTTCATAATTTCTCCCTTATACTAAAACAAATAATAACACAAAATGCGGTATCTGTCAATAAGTTCAAAAAAAACGGCGCCGCATATTAAATATCCGAAGTTCAATAAGAGCGAAAAGATAGGTGAGTTTGGCGATAAAAGGTGATTTTTATTCGCTTGCAAAAATTTGCGCTTTATTATATACTATTTATATTCAAAATTTTTAATAAGGTAATTTATGGCAGTACACGATCAGAAACATATAAGAAATTTTTGCATAGTCGCCCACATAGACCATGGCTTGCGGACAGGCTTATGGAAATGACGGGGCAGGTATCGGAACGCGAAAGTAAAGACCAACTTTTAGACTCTATGGATTTAGAGAGAGAACGCGGCATCACCATAAAACTTACGCCGGTCAGGATGTTTTATAAAGCCAAAAACGGCGAAGAGTACGTTTTTAATCTTATAGACACGCCCGGGCACGTAGACTTTTCTTACGAAGTTTCTCGCTCGTTGAAAGCCTGCGAAGGCGCAATCTTAATAGTAGACGCAACTCAAGGCGTTCAGGCGCAAACGCTTGCGAACGCCTATCTTGCGATCGATAACGATCTGGAGATTATGCCGGTAATAAACAAGATGGATCTTGCTTCCGCGAGGCCGGAAGAAGCCGTAAGCGAACTCGCTGACATTTTGGGAATAGACGCGTCGGACGCGCCGAGAATTTCCGCAAAAAGCGGACTTAACGTCGGCGAAGTTCTGGAGCAGATAGTTGAGAAAATCCCTTCGCCGAACGGCGATGAAAACGCTCCGTTAAAAGCGCTTATATTCGACAGTTTTTACGATAATTTTAAGGGCGTTATATGTTTTGTCAGAATCGTCGACGGCACGGTAAAGGTCGGCGACGAGATAAGAACGTTTATATCCGACAAGCATTTTACCGTAACGGAAGTCGGAGTTTTTGCGCCCAAGATGTTGCCGCAAGAAATTCTTTCGGCAGGGGACGTCGGGTATATTGCGGCAAGCGTTAAGAGTATAGAAGACACTCAGGTCGGCGACACTATAACAAAAGTGAACTTTCCGGCGAGTTCGCCCCTTCCCGGCTATAAAAAAGCGTTGCCGATGGTATTTTCGGGAGTGTTTCCGCTCGACGGCAGCAAATATAACGACTTAAAGGACGCGCTCCTTAAACTCAAACTCAACGACGCGGCGCTTTCCATAGAACCGGATAATTCCGTTGCGTTAGGCTTCGGTTTCCGCTGCGGATTTTTGGGGCTTTTGCATATGGACGTCATACAGGAGCGGATAGAGAGAGAATTCGACCTCGATATCATAACGACAGCGCCTTCGGTTTCATATAAGGTATATAAGACGGACGGAAGCATGCTCGAAGTGGAAAATCCGACGCACCTACCTCCGACTACGGAAATAGCTTATATGGAAGAACCTGTTATAAATGCGAGCATATTTACTCCGCCCGAATACGTCGGCCCCATTATGGAACTTTGCCAATTCAAACGCGGAGTATATAAAGATATGACGTATCTTGACAAAACGCGCGTGGAAATGAAATACGTATTGCCGCTTAACGAAATAATTTACGATTTTTTTGACAGTTTGAAGTCGAGGACTAAAGGCTACGCTTCTTTCGATTACGAAATATCCGGATATCAGAAAAGCGATCTCGTGAAACTCGATATGCTGTTAAACGGCGAGATATGCGACGCGCTTTCAATTATAGTGCATAAAGACAAGGCTTACGAGCGCGGCAGACAGATTGCCGAAAAGTTAAAGGATATAATACCGAGGCAGATGTTTGAAATACCTATACAAGCGGCGATAGGCGGCAAGATTATAGCAAGGGAAACGGTTAAGGCATACAGAAAAGACGTTCTCGCCAAGTGCTACGGCGGCGACGTTACCAGAAAAAAGAAGCTTCTGGAAAAGCAGAAGGAAGGAAAGAAAAAGATGCGCTCCATAGGAACGGTTGAGATACCGTCGGAAGCGTTTATTTCCATATTAAAGACGGACAGCGACAAATAAAAGTTTCATATTGACATAGTTAGAATCCCGTGTTAAAATTATTTATAGTTGAATATTTTTATAAAGGGGAAAATTATGGGAAACATCAACATCAGAAACGTTGCACTTATAGGCCACGGCGGTTCAGGTAAAACCTCTCTTGCGGAAGCGTTTTTATTTAACGGCGGAGCTATAAATAAACTCGGCAAGACCACGGAAGGCAATACCGTAATGGATTATACGCAAGAAGAGATTGCTCGCGGTATTTCCATCTCTTTATCGTGCGCCTACGTTAATTTCAGGGGCGTCAAAATAAATATAATAGACGTTCCGGGATTTTACGACTTTGAAGGCGAATTTGAGGAGGCGGTTCGCGCAGTAGGTTCCGCGGTTCTTGTCGCAGACGCTTGCGGATTCGTAACCGTTGGCGCGGAAAAGGCTATCAACTACTGTTTAAAGCGGCACGTTCCGCTTATGATATTCGTAAACGGCATAGATAAAGAAAACGCCGATTACGTCAAGACGGTGGAAGCTTTCCGTTCCGCTTACGGCAGGAAAATAGCCACTATGCATACGCCCATTATGAGAAACGGCAAAATGCAGGGGTACGTTTCGGTAATATCCGGTAAAGCTTACGAATTTAAACCGGGCGGCAGACAGGAGATTCCCGTTCCCAAAGAGATGGAGGACGATATTGCGCAGCTTAAAGCCGAACTTATAGAGTCGGCGGCGGAGACGTCGGACGACCTTCTTGAAAAATATTTCGAATCCGGTTGGCTTTCGAACGACGACGTTATTTGCGGAATCAAAAAAGGACTTAGAGACGGAGATACCATACCTATTATGGGAGGCTCTGCTCTTCAGAATATCGGCGTTATCAATCTGATGAACGAGATCGTGGATATTATGCCTTCTCCGGAAGAAAGGCGTCCCGTTGGCGCTACGCTTTTGGAAACGGGCGAAAAAGTGGACGTTTTCTGTAACGGCAATTTGCCTTTTGCCGGTCAGGTATTTAAGACGATAGTGGATCCGTTTGCAGGCAAACTTTCTATAATCCGCGTATTTACCGGAAATCTTAAGGTCGGCGATACGGTGTATAATTCAGTATCCGATAAAGAAGAAAGGATAAGTTCTCTCTATCTGTTAAAAGGTAAAAAACAAGAACCGACGGATACTCTTACGGTAGGAGATATCGGCGCTATCGGAAAATTAAACGATACGGCGACGGGCGATACCCTTTGCAGCGCCAAACGTAAGATAGTGATAAACAAAAT